>CBIMZH010000018.1:0-13121 GCA_966248255.1 uncultured Cellvibrio sp. | reverse complement strand
GCGGTTAGCCTGACCCAAACTGGCTATCTGGTGGATAGCGGCCTGGCCAATGTCGATTACCGCAGCGAGAGCCACAGCGGGGTGACCGGTGCCAATGGCGAGTTTGAATATGAGCCGGGTGAAACGGTGATTTTCAGCCTGGGTGATCTGGAGCTGGGCCGGCTTAAGGGCGGCGCCTTTATCACCCCGGTGGAGCTGACCGGCAGTGCCGATAGCAGTGCCCAGGCGGTGCGCAATATGGCGCGGCTGCTGCAAAGCCTGGATACAGACGGCAACGCGAGCAATGGCATCAGCATTAGCGATGCCGCCAAAACGGCGGCAACCAGCCTGGACTGGAATGCCAGCGCCGAGGACTTTGCCGCCGCCGCGCTCAACCTGGTAAGCAATGGCGGCCAGACACCCGCGCGCACTGCACTTATCGATGAAGCCGATGCCCTGGTGCATCTGGAGGACACTTTGCTGCGCGCGGAAACCTGCCCGGGGCCGCGCACTTATAGCCTGGTGGGGACAGATGTCGTGGTGCAGTCGCTTATCGACAAAGATGACGAGTTGGCGCTCTACCCTATCACCGGCAGCTTTACCCTGGAGGCGGCGCAGCAGGACAGCAATCTGCGCGCCTGCGCCCTTAATGCCACCGAGGGCTATGCGTTTGGCACCGACTACTGCACCTCAATCGATAGCAGCCTGGCGCTGCTGAATATCCCCATGGAAGCCAATTTCACCGGCACAGTGGCTAACAACAGCGCGACCATTTTTGTCGCCAATGGCGGCGTTGGCTCCGAGTATGGCCGCGAGGTAGTCGATGCCTATATGCAGGCCACCGCTGAAGAGCCCTGCTATAGCGAGCCAATCAGCCCGGGCAGCTATGTCATGAGCGGGGTGGAGTATCAATTCCGAAGTGGCAATAAAGATGAGGAGGATGCCTGGGAATCCTATATGACCGATGCAGTGGTCACAGTCGGCGCCGACAGCTGCAGTGTCACCAGCAGTGAAGGCGACTGGGCCTGTCTGGTGGAGGGCAACAACTTTTACGGCCAGGGTGACGCGGCGCAAATTCACGGCACCATCACCCAGCGTAGCCTGACCTATGTGCTGAGGTATAGCAGCCAGGATGGTGAAGGCTATTACGGTTATGCCCACGGCGAGCGTCAGCCAGAGCTTCAAGCTGTAAACCAATAACCGGGAGATGCTGCAACCCGAAAAAGGAATTTAGGGTTTTCATCGCGCGCCTATGCACTTAGACTCCCCCTTCAGCAGTGAAGTGGGAGCGAGTCTAGGCGTGACTGTGAAAGATGATGTAGAAGATTCCAGGGTTGATGTAGAAGATTCCGGAATTGAAAGTTTTCTCGATTTTATTGGCGATTTTTACGAAGCCTCCTACCGCCCGGAGCTCTGGGGCCAGGTGTTCAAACGGCTCTGCGATCTGGTCGGTGCCAAATCTGGCGGCATTTTTTTGTGGGATCACGTCAATAATGTGCAGGCGATTATTGCCTGTCACGGTCTCTCGCGGTTAGCGCAAATCTCCTACCGTTTCGGTTTTGCCAAATACGATTACAGCTACAAGCTGATGGTGCAGCAGGATGTCGGCAAGGCGCAGGATATAGTGCGCCATGACCAGGTGCGCGAATCCAACCCGCTGTTTTACCGCTTTTTACTTAAGCCCAATGACGTGGGCTTTATCGCCGGTATCAATCTGCACAAAGACCAGGAGCTTTACATAGGCATGGCGGTGCATCGCGGTTTTGCCGCTGAACCTTTTGGCGAGCGCGAATTGCAAATTTTGCAGCGGGTCTACCCGCATTTTCAGCGCGCGATTCGCATTCAAAGTGAAATCCAGCGGCTGAAACAAAAACAGCAGAGTTTGAGTGGGGCGCTCTCGCAAATTTCACTGGGGTTAATTTTTATTGATGCCCAAGGTCAGGTCAGCTACTGCAATCAGCTGGCGCAGCAACTGCTGGAAAAAAATCAGGCGCTGTCATTAATTGGCGGTGGGCTCAGGGCGCACTATCCGCAGGAGCAGCAGCGCTTGACGCAACTGCTGCAGCAGTTGGCGGCGAGCGAAATTGAAATCAACAGCGAACAGGCCCAGGCCATGACCCTGCATCACCCGCAGCGGCAATTGCCGCTGACGCTGATGATCAGTCGCCTGCCGGTCAATGATGAAGTGCTGGAAATGTTTGCCGAGCGCGGCAGCCTGGCCATTTATATTTCCGACCCTGAGCAGGGCGCCCAGCTTACCCCCGAGCAATTGAAATCCCTCTATCAACTAACCCCCAGCGAAGCGCGGGTGGCCATTGCCTTGGTCAATGGTTTGGAGCTGGCGCAGATCGCCAGTTTGCACGGCACCAGTGTTGGCACAGTGCGCAGCCAGCTGGGCCAGGTGTTTACCAAAATGGGCGTGAGCCGTCAGCTGGATGTGGTGCGCCTGCTTACCCAGGGCTTGGCGAGCCTGCAGTTGATTCCTGGCCTGCTAGAGCTGAGTGCGCAGGTCATTATTTAGCGGCGCCGCTAAATTTTTGGCAGTTAATTCGCGGCGCGATTTTTTTAGCGCTTGCCACCGAGCAGCGAACCCAAAATGCCGCGCACTAACTGCCGCCCAAGGCTGCTGCCCACGGCGCGGGCGGCGCTTTTGGCTAATGCCTCCATGGCCGATTCGCGCTGCGCCTGGGTGCGCGCTTGTTGTTTTGCCTGTTGCTCTGCCTGCTTTTGCGCAGCCTTGGCCTGGCGCTCCTGCTCGGCGCGCGCCGCCGCTTCTGCTTTTTGCTCGCTTTCAGCTTCTTGCTGTTGCGCCAGTTTTTGCTGCTGTAGCGCTACCCGATTTTTTAAAATCTCGTAGGCGGATTCGCGGTCGATACTCTGCTCGTAGCGATTGTTATAGGGCGAGCGCGCCATTACGGCGGCTCGCTCTTTGCTGCTCGCTGGGCCTATGCGCGAAGCGGGCGGCGCAATTAACACTCGCTCCACCTGGGTAGGCGCGCCTTTGCTATCCAGCACCGACACCAGCGCCTCGCCGGTGGCCAATTGGGTGATGGCCTCTTGGGTGCTAAAGGCGGGGTTGGCGCGAAAGGTTTGCGCGGCAATTTTAACTGCCTGCTGATCCTTAGGGGTAAAGGCGCGCAGCGCGTGCTGCAGGCGATTGCCCAGTTGCCCGAGCACGTTATCGGGAATGTCCGCCGGGCTTTGCGAGACAAAATAAATGCCCACACCCTTGGAGCGAATCAGGCGCACCACCTGTTCAATTTTATCCACCAGCAATTTGGGCGCATCCTTAAATAACAAATGCGCCTCGTCAAAAAAGAACACCAGTTTGGGTTTGTCGGAATCGCCCTGCTCGGGCAGGTTTTCAAACAGCTCGGAGATCAGCCAGAGCAAAAAAATCGCGTAGAGTTTGGGCTGTTGAATCAGCTGGGTGGCATCGAGAATATTGATAACCCCTGTGCCTTCCAAAGTGACTTGCATTAAATGCTGTAAATCCAGCGCCGGCTCGCCAAAAAAATGCCCGGCGCCCTCCTGCTCCAGCATCATCAAGCGGCGTTGAATGGCAGCGATACTCGCCTCGCTGATACCGCCGTAGTCATCCTCTAAATTTTTGCGCTCGTCTTTCATCCAGTTGAGCATGGCCTGCAGGTCTTTTAAATCCAGCAGCAATAAACCCTGGTCGTCGGCAATTTTAAACGCGGCGTAGAGCAATGCAGTTTGGGTTTCATTTAAGTCAAAAAAGCTCGCCAGCAGCAGCGGGCCAAAATCGGAAATGGTGGCGCGCACCGGGTGGCCCTGGCGCCCGTACAAATCCCAGAACACACAGGGGAAGGGGCGCTGGTGATACTGGCTGAGTTGCAGGTGCTGCACTCGCTCATCAATTTTGCTGTGCGGCCTGCCCGGCTGGCAGAGGCCGGAGAGGTCGCCTTTGATATCGGCCATAAACACCGGCACCCCGGCGCTGGCAAAGCCCTCGGCGAGCACCTGCAGGCTGACGGTTTTGCCCGTGCCTGTGGCCCCGGCTATTAAGCCGTGGCGATTGGCCAGGGCCAGGTTGAGCATGACCGACTGCTGGCCGTCGCCGCCAATTAAAAATTGCTGACTCATAAAAACCTCGTGATCAAGCTGGGTTGCTGTTGCCGCTGCATAGGTGACCTGAATGTGCTTGAGTTTAGCTGGGCAATAGGGAAATTAATCGCCCTGATTTTGTACCAGCAACAATAAATCTGTCGCACCCACATCCACCCCCGCTTGGGTGAGCAGGGTGGTGAGCTGGCCGCGATGGTGAGTCTGGTGATTAAAAAAGTGCATTAACACCTGGTAAAACAATTTTTGCGCAGGAATTCCCTGGGTGCTTTGGTAGTGGAATGTCTGCTGCAAATCGGCATCGCTGATCTGGGCAGCCATGCCCTTAATAGCCGCGTCCAGCAGCTGCCGACGCGCCAGCAGTGAGGCGAAATCGCTAAATAAAATTTGATTGAGGGCACTGGGCTTGTCCAGCGCGACTACAGGCTCAAGGGCGCTGAATGGCGTTGGGTGATTGGCAAAGCGCTTGAGCCAGAGGGTGTCGGCCACCAGCAGATGGTTGAGGGTGCCGAGGATGGATTTAAAAAAGGCGCCGCGGTCCAGCGCCAGTTCTTCGCCGCTTAACTTAGCCGCTGCCGCGTAGATTTTTTCGTTCATCCACTGGTTGTATTCTGCGAACTGCGTCACAAAAATTCGCCATTGCATAACTGTCTCCTTAACTCAGCTTGGGTTTGGGTCGCTAGCAGTCTGCTGCCAGTGCTTGGTGGTTTCCGGTTGCTTGTGGTTCCCGGTTGTTTGTTTGGGCACAGGCGTCTAAGGTCTGGGCGGGTCGGGGACAATTATTATCCGGGTAGTTGCGCGCCTTGGCTCATCTGCAATACTTATCCGGCTGATTCACCTATTGATTGAAGCGCCAACATTCTATTTAACCTGGGCCTTTGCGTTTCGGTTAATACATCTAGGTTTAATTTGGATTTGCATGGTCTCATTTGCTGAGCAAAAAGTGTTGCCTAAAGCGCGACGGATTTGGGCGCTGAGCGCTGGCCTTATAGCGCTGCTACTCGTCTCCCGGGCGCAGGCCGATGAGGCGTCGCTGTTGGATTTGCCGCTGGAGGCGCTGCTGCAAATCCAGGTGTCCACAGGTTCCAAATTCCCCGAGGCCTGGTCCGAGGCCGCATCCACCATGTCGGTTATTACCGCCGCCGATCTGCGCAAGATGGGCGCGCGAACAATTTTTGATGCCCTGGCGACAGTGCCGGGCATAGCGCTGGATTACAACAATCGCAATGGTGGATGTGCGCGGTTTTCGCGATACCCCGCTGCTGTATTTGCTCATCGGTCAATCGCTGGGTGGGGTTGTCTCCGGCGGCGCGCAAAATATTGGCGCCATGGCGCTGCCGGTGAGCAATATCGAGCGTATCGAGGTAGTTCGCGGCCCGGGTTCGGCGCTCTACGGCGCCAACGCCCTGATCGGCATAGTCAATATCATCACCAAGGCCGATGCAGCCGCTAAGCCGGTCAGCCTGGACGCCAGCGCCGAGCTGCAAGCTGGCGGCCTGGTGGAGCAGAAAGTAAACCTGCATAGCCAGCAGCGACTGGGTGAAGAGCTATCGCTGCAGCTTAATCTGGAATCTCTGGATCGCCAGGGCGCGCGCCGCTGGCTGGCGGCCGATGCCCAGGGCAATTCCGGCTATGGCGATAACGCCGCCGATGCATTGGATTTGCAGGCCGACCTGCGCTGGCGCCAGAGCAAGCTGTTTGTGCGCTACAACCGCTTTAATCGCGGCGACTTTCTTGGCCTCACCGATTACCTCGACAACCAGGGCGAGGAGTCGGCGGAGAGTATTTATCTCAATGGCCATCAGGAGCTGCAGCTGGCGCCTGAGTTAAAACTCGCTCTCAGCGGCTATTACGATAAACGCGATGTCGACTGGTTTTGGAACTTCTTTCCCGCTGACTCTGCATTAACCCAGGTGGGCGGCCCTTTTGCCGCTTGGAACAGCCAGGGGCTTAAGTCGGATTTGCTGTGGAAAGAGCAGAAGGCCGGGCTGGATATGCTGGCGGTTTATGAGGGGCTGGAAGGGCATACCCTGGTGGCGGGCCTGGCCCATGAAAACCAGCGCTCCTTCGCTATCAAACACCTGTCCACCCAAAACCCGGGGCCGCTGCCCGCGCTGACTGATGTGTCCGCCGAATACAATTGGAACCGGCCGGGTGAGCGCGACATTAATGCGTTTTATGCCACCGACACCTGGCAGTTGCAGCCACAATTAAAAGCGGTAATAGGTGCACGCTACGATCACTACAGCGATTTTGGCGGCGCCTTTAACCCGCGTCTGGCGCTGGTGTGGCAGCTGAGCGATCAATACAGCCTGCGTGCCGGTTATGGCCGCGCCTTTCGCGCCCCGGATTTTGGCGATCTCTACGCACAAAATCTGTTTGGCTCCAATGGCAACCCCAATATCAAACCGGAAAAAATGCACACCTGGGAGCTGGGCTTGAATGCCCGGCTGAGCAAGCGCTTATTTGCCCGCGCCACCTGGTTTAACAGCAAGCTGGAAGATCTGATTGTCTCTGGTGAGCTGGCGCAAAATCGCGGCCATTCGCAGTCCCAGGGGCTGGAGACAGAGGCGCGCCTGGAGCTGGGCCAAAGCCAGTATCTAAGTGCCACCTACACCTACACAGACTCCACCACCAACGATATGGCCTACCCCCAGGTGGCGCGCCACCGCGCCAATCTGGCTTACAACTGGATGCTTAGCGAGCGGGTTAACTTTAATGTAAACGCCAATCTGCTGCGCCAGCTCAACCCGGGTGAGCAGCTGCCATATCGCGGCCGCACCCTGATTAATGCCAGCCTCAATATGACCCGGCTGCTGCCCGGGCTGGATGCCGATTTAACCCTGTATAACCTCAGCGGCGCGAGTTACAGCTATCCCAGTGCCAGCCTGGCCCAGGGTTACCCGGGGCCGGAGCGCTCGCTGCTGGTGGCTCTGAGGTTTGAACTGCCCTAGTGGGGCGGGAAGCTTGGGCGCGGTTTTAGTCGCCGAGCAGATAGCGGTTTTTACCCTGGGCTTTAACCTGATACATAACCGCATCGGCGCGGCGCATTAAGGCTTCCAAACGCTCTTCGCCATTGCTGATGGCCACACCCATACTCACCGAGGGCTGCCAGCTCAGCGGCTGTAAGAGCGCGGCCGGCTGGGTGAGCTGGGTAAACATCCGCTGAATAATTAACTCCAGCTCCGCCCGCGATTGGATATCGCCCAGTACCACAGTGAACTCATCGCCGCCCAGGCGCGCCACTGTATCCACCGCTCTTACTACTCCGCTTAGGCGCTGGCCAATAGTGCACAGCAGGGTATCGCCCTGATCGTGGCCATACTGATCGTTCAAACGCTTGAAGTCGTCCAGATCCAGATACACCAGCGCCATAAATTTGCTATGTCTTTGCGCCTGCTGCAGCGCCTGTTGCGCGCGGTCGATAAACAGGCGGCGATTGGCCAGGCCGGTGAGCGGGTCGCTAAAGGCCAGCGCCTCCAGCTGGCTGCGGTCGCGCTGCAGCTCGTCGAGCAGGCTGTTAAATGCTGAGGTGATTTCGCAGCCCTGGTCGGCCTCCAGGCGGCCGCTATAGTTTTTTTCGCGCACCACCCGCCGCGCCAATTCGGCCAGCTGCGCCATGCGCGCCTGGGCCTGGCTGACTGCCGCTTCCACCTGGCTTGCAGCCTGGGCTTCGGGCAGTTGCGGTACATAGATAGCGCCCGCCAGTATCACCTCCAGGGCGCTGGCCAGTTCGGTGGGGGTGTGGCTTTTGGGGATAAAACCGGCGGCGCCCTCGCCCAGGCTGCGCACTATACTGGGCGCGTTTTCCAGCCCCGACATAATTGCCACCGGCAGTTGCGGGTGCTGGGCTTTAATTTGCGCCAGCACATCCAGGCCGTTGTCCTGGCCCAGTTGATAGTCCAGCAGCACCAGGTTGAAATCGGCCTGCTGTTGCAGGGCATCCAACGCCTGGCTGGCGTTTTCCGCGTGAATTACAGTGTCAAAATTGAGCCGCATAGTGAGTAACATATCCAGGCCGTGACGCACCAGGCTGTGGTCATCGACAAGTAGCGCTTTCATCTAATTAACATCCTCACTTTGGGCCTGGAACCACTTTCAATCAGGCTGGCAGAGACTATAACTCAAGCAAAGCCACACCGCTAAAGCCAGGCTGGGTTCAATTGCCCAGGTAGGCTGGCTGGTTGGCTCCTGGCAGCGATAACCTATCTGCTAGGATGGGCGCGAGCGGCTGTTATCGCTAAGCCTGGAGCCTGATTTTGCACAGCGCTGGCGCCTGACGCTTGGGTTATAATCGCCGCAATTTTTTAATAAGAACAGCATTATGACCAGCCCTAACGCCAGTTCCCCCCCCAGCCATCCCCTGGGTCGCCCGCTCGATTGCCTCGCTGAAATAACCGGTCGCACTACCGCCTGGCTCACCCTGATTATGGTGATTATCACCAGCCTGGTGGTGCTGCTGCGCCATGTGTTTGGCATTGGCCTTATCGCCCTGCAGGAGTCGGTGACCTATATGCACGCGCTGGTGTTTATGCTCGGCGCTGGCTACACCCTCAAGCACCAGGGCCATGTGCGTGTGGATATCTACTACCGCCGCTTTGGCCCCCGCGGTCGCGCCTGGGTGGATGCCCTGGGCGGCCTGGTATTTGCGCTACCGCTGGTGCTGTTTATCGGTTTTAGCAGCCTTGGCTTTGTGCAGCGCGCCTGGGCGATTCACGAGATCTCCACCGACTCCGGCGGCCTGCCTTTTGTTTATCTGCTCAAAAGTCTGCTGCCGCTGATGGCCTTGAGCCTCAGCCTGCAGATACTCGCCGAGGTGCTGCGCAATCTGTTGGTGTTGATGAATGTTATAGCGCCCAATGAGCAAGCGGCGGAGGGCGAATCATGCTGATGGAACTGCTGCCGCTGTTAATGTTTGCGGTTATTTGCCTGGCCTTGATGCTGGGCTACCCGGTGGCTTTTACTCTGGGCGGAGTGGCGCTGATTTTTGCCGGCGGCGGGGTGCTCGCCGGGGTGTTTGACCCCAATCTGCTCAAGAGCTTTCCCGCGCGCATCTACGGCATTATGAACAACTTCACCCTGGTGGCCGTGCCCTTGTTTGTGTTTATGGGCTCCATTCTGGAGAAGTCGCGCCTCGCCGAAGACCTGCTCGCCAATATGGCTAAGGCCTGTGGTCGCCTGCCCGGCGGCCTGGGCCTGTCAGTCATTCTAGTAGGCGCGCTGCTGGCGGCCAGCACCGGTATTGTTGGCGCCACAGTGGTGACCATGGGGCTTATGTCGCTGCCGCTGATGCTCAAGCGCGGCTACTCGCCCGCCTTTGCTACCGGCACTATTTGCGCCACCGGCACCCTGGGGCAAATTATCCCGCCCTCTATCGCCCTGGTGCTGCTCGGCGATGTGCTCTCCAGTGCCTATCAGCAGGCGCAGTTAAAAATGGGCGTGTTTAACCCCAAAACCGTGTCGGTGGGCGATCTGTTTATCGGTGCCATAGTGCCCGGCCTGCTGCTGGTGGTGCTGTATATGGTCTATGTGCTGGTGACCGCCAAGCTCAGTCCCAAAACCATTCCCCCGGTGGTGGTTGATGAGGATGGTGAGGCGCAGCACCCAGGCAAGCTACTGCTCAGCCTGGTGCCGGTGCTGCTGCTGATTGGCCTGGTGCTGGGCTCAATTCTCACCGGCGCTGCCACGCCCACCGAAGCGGCGGGCGTGGGTGCTCTGGGCGCCTGCCTGCTGGCGCTGGCGAAAAAACAATTGTGCTGGCGGCGGCTGGGTGAAGTGGCGCGCTCCACCATTCAAATCAGCGCCATGATTTTTATGATTCTGATTGGCGCCTCGCTGTTTTCACTGGTGTTTCGCGGCTTTGGCGGTGAAGAGCTGGTGCATGAATTTTTTAATCATCTGCCCGGCGGCACCTTCTCCGCGGTACTGCTGGTGATGCTGGGCATTTTCCTGCTCGGCTTTATCCTCGACTTTATCGAGATCACCTTTGTGGTGGTGCCTATTGTCGGCCCGGTGCTGCTGGCCATGGGCCTGGACCCTGTCTGGCTGGGCATTATGATCGCGGTAAACCTGCAGACCTCCTTCCTCACCCCGCCCTTTGGCTTTGCTCTGTTCTACCTGCGCGGGGTAGCGCCGGATTCGGTCAAAACCAGCGAGATGTATCGCGGCGTTATGCCCTATATCGCCATTCAGCTGCTGCTGCTCGCGCTTATGTCACTCTGGCCGCAAATCGTCACCTGGCTGCCAGCGCAGTTAAGTCATTAGGCCTCCCGGTTAAAGCCGCGCCTGCTTGTCAGCGCGGCTGGCTATACTGGGGAAAACCTCTCTGGAAGCCCCTATGAACCAGCCTGCCCCCAGCGGTACCCTCACCCTGCAAACCATCACCATGCCCGCCGATACCAACCCCTTTGGCGATATTTTTGGTGGCTGGGTAATGGCGCAGATGGACATCGCCGGGGCCATACACGCCAATGAGGTAGCCCAGGGGCGGGTGACCACTGTGGCCGCGGGCAGTATGCAATTTATGCGGCCGGTGCCCATGGGCACCATCATCAGCTGCTACACATCCACCCTGCATATAGGCAATACCTCAATTAAGGTGAAGGTGGAGGTCTGGGTGAAGGACTTTATGACCCACGAACTCACGCAAGTTACCCAGGGCGAGCTAGTCTATGTGGCGCTGGATGAGCAGGGCCATAAACGCGCTGTGCTCAAGCCCTGATCGGAGCCAATTAGCCCCGGAATTTTTGATAATGGCGCACCAAAAATTCGATAATAAGCGGCTTTGCAAAACTTGATTAGGTTGCAGATTTGTATTTAACTCACTGATTTATAACAGTTTTAATATTTTTTCCTAAACCCAAAACCCATCTGATCCAGGCTTGGCGTAAATTCGCTGTAATGTAATTTATTCTCATTGCTGCTAAGGTTTTGTCACTTGCTTTTTGGGTCTCTGCTGAGGACAAGGATTTGCATCTGAAAGATTCGCGCACCGGCTTTGGCTGGGTCAGTATCGCCTTCCACTGGGTCAGCGCCCTGGTGATAGTGTTTTTGTTTGGCCTGGGTGTGTATATGCGCAGCCTGGGCTACTACGACACCTGGTACCACAAGGGCCCGGCGCTGCATATCAGTGTCGGCCTGCTGTTTGCCGGGTTGATGCTGGTGCGTTTGGCCTGGCGCGCAAGCAACCCGCTGCCAGCGGACCTGGACAGCAATCGCTTGCAAAACCTGGCAGCCAAACTGATTAAATGGGCTTTTTATCTGTTGATTCTGGTGGTGCTGGCCAGCGGCTATATGATCACCACCGCCGAGGGCGAGGCCGCCGATGTATTTGGCTGGTTTGCCATTCCGCCCATTGCCGAATTCTCCTCCACTACGGTGGATTTTGTCGGCGCCCTGCACAAATACCTGGCCTGGACCATTATCGGCCTGGCCATAGTGCACAGCCTGGCGGCGCTCTATCACCACTTTGTAAAACGCGATCGCACCCTGGTGCGTATGCTCAAACCCTAAACCCCGGCTTTTATTTAAAGCATCAATTCCCTAGGAGCAAAACATGTTAAAAAAATCCCTGATTGCCCTCTCTTTTGCCAGTATTGGTCTGGCCAGTCTGCCCAGCTTGGCCGCTGACTATGTGATAGACACCAAAGGCCAACACGCCTCAGTTAACTTTGCTGTTAATCACCTGGGCTACAGTGTGCTCAGCGGTCGCTTCGATAAATTTGAAGGCGAGTTCAGCTACGACGCCGCCGCGCCAGAGGCGAGCAAAGTAAGCGTGACCATTGATACCAGCAGCGTTAACTCCAACCACGCCGAGCGCGACAAGCACCTGCGCAGCGGTGACTTTTTGGAAGTGGACAAATTCCCGCAAGCCATGTTTGTGAGCAAGCAAGTGGTTGCCGGCAGCGACAAAAACCAATTTGATCTGGTGGGCGATTTGACCCTGCACGGCGTGACCAAAAGCGTGACCATCAAAGTGCACAAAATTGGTGAAGGCAAAGACCCATGGGGCGGCTACCGCGCTGGCTTCCAGGGCGAAACTGAAATCAATATGCGCGATTTCAATATCAAAATGGACCTGGGCCCAGCGTCACAAACCGTTAAGCTGCAGCTGAATGTGGAAGGCGTTAAAAAGTAAGCCTGCGCAAGCAAGGTAAAAAATAAAAGGCGAAGCCAAATTGGCTTCGCCTTTTTTATTGTCTGGCCCCTACAAAATGCCCAGCGGCGAGCGTCAGTCAGTGCAAAAGCTAGCGCTTATTCAACACTGCCAGCATCAACACCCAAAAGCAGAGCACCAGATTAAACAGGGGAATTTGCAAGTCGGCGGGCATGGCGTAAACCACAGATACTGCGGGAATCCACACCAGCCAGTTGGAAAAAATATTGGTGGGGATTTTTATCAACACAAATTCGCGGGTGAGCGCCCGGCGCGCACCGCTAAAGGAATAGCCCAGCTCGCGCCAGAGATAAATCAGCGCAATGCTTGGTGCCGACCAGAGGGCGCTATAGCCAAATTGATCCACAGCCATTTTGGTTGCCACAGTTTGCAGATTGCTCTCGCTGCCAAACCAGTCGTTTTGCAGGCGATAAAAGGCATCTACTTCCATCCCCTTGTAAGCCCAAAACAGGCAGTAAAACAGCAGCGCTGAAAACAGCGATGCCTTGGCCAGGCGGCCCGATAGCCAGAGATAGATGACCGGTACCAGGCCGCCGCAAATGGCGGTGGACACCGCCGAATAGAGAAAGCCATAGTCTTGCTTGCGCTGACTAAACCAGGCAAAGGTCGCTTGCGATTGTGGGACAAAAAAATACACCAGCAAAATCGCCAGGGCAAAACACTGGAGAATCAAACCGGGTAAAAAATTTTGTTTAAAGGCGGCCGCAATAGCGGCGCGAATTTGTTCTTGCAATTTACTTCCCCAGCACACTGACCAGCATTTCGATAGACAAGCCCAAGAGTAACAGGGCGAATAATTTTTTTAGTATGGCGGTTGGCAGCCGATGCGCGAGGCTGGCGCCCAGGGGCGCGGTAAAGGCGCTGGCGGCGGCCATGGCGA
>CBIMZH010000017.1:0-13199 GCA_966248255.1 uncultured Cellvibrio sp. | reverse complement strand
GGCGCTCGACACCTTGCCGAGCGCCATGTCGACAATACCCTGCTCCGCCGCCAGGTTGCGCATGCCCGCCAGCTGCATAAGTTCATTTTCCAAAGTGCCCGCCCCTATCACCACACCATTGGACGAGTACCAGTAGGCGCTGGGCGACTGGGCTGGTTTGGGCAGCTGGCGCAGTTGGTCTATCTGCTGATTTATGTGTGCTGCCATCTGCTGCCCGCGCGCGCTTTCACCCGTTAAATCCGCCAGTTGGCTAACCTGCCCGGCAATATCATCCAGCCGCTGCGGCAGTGGCAAGCGCTCTACCCTGAGCCCCAGTCGCTGCAACAGGCCTACGGCATCGGGCGAATCATACTCGCCAGCCAACACCAGGTCCGGCTGCAGCGGTGCTATCTCCTCCGCCAGGCCGTGATTGAGCTGCAACTCGCCCCTGGCAACCGGGCCCTGGATTTGCGCCGCAATTGCCGACCACATGGGGTCGCCGGTGAGATAGCTGAAGGAGACCAGCCGCGCGCGCGGCACCAGCTCCCACAGCAGCTGGTCGATACAGATATTGAGCGAGGCTATGCGCTGCGGGCTGGCGCTGGCGGCCAGCGCCAGCGTCCAGAGCAGCAGCCCGCTAAAAAGCCTGCAGGGATTCAAGCGGATTTAACCAGGCGGCGCCGCGCACCCCGGAGGAGTCGCCGTGCAGCGCTTGTTTGATGGGGGTATCGCACTCGCCGCCGAAGACATAGCGACTCAAGCGCTTAGGCACCTGGGTGTAGATCTCCGCAATATTGGAGGCGCCGCCGCCCAGCACTATTACATCCGGGTCGAGCAGGTTAATCACCGCGCCCAGGCCGCGCGCCAACTGCTCAAAATATTCATCTAATGCCTGAGCCGCCAGGGTTTCACCCGCGCGGGCGCGGGCGACAACCTCATGCCCCTTAAGGCGCTGGCCGCTGGCATATTCGTAGCTATTACAGAGGCCGGTGCCAGATAAAAAAGTCTCCTGACAGCCGAGTTTACCGCAATAGCATTGGCGCTGCGCCAGCTGCGCTTCAGATGTCCAGGGCAAGGGGTTGTGACCCCACTCACCGGCCACACCATTGGGGCCGACAATGGGCTGGCCGCGAAACGCCAGGCCCGCACCGCAGCCGGTACCGAGGATGCCGGCAAATACCAGCTCGTAACCCTTGCCCGCGCCGTCACAGGCTTCGGACACTGCCAGGCAGTTGGCGTCATTGGTCATTTTGACCTCGCGCCCCAACTTATCGGAGAGATCGCGCTGAAATGCCTGGCCGTTAAGCCAGGTGGAATTGGCATTTTTCACTCGTCCGGACTTGCGCGAAATAGTGCCGGGAATACCCACACCCACCGGTAAGCCAGTCGCGCCAGCGGCAGCTTCGGCCTGGTGCACCAACCCGGCAATGTCTCTCAGCGTCGCCTGATAGTCGTCGCGCACCGTGGGTATGCGCGTGCGAAAGCGCTCTTCGCTGGCACCACCGAGCAGTATCACTTCGGTTTTGGTGCCACCCATATCTATGCCAATTCGTAAATTTTCCATAAAAATCAATTCACTTACTAATGCTTAAGGATGATTGGAGCGCAGCATTATAGGTTCGTGCACTTGGGCGGAGCAAATGGGACGCCTGTCGGAAACTTCTGGCGAAAAAAGTGACTGGGGCTACACTCAAACTCATAACTAAACCCCCGATATATAGAAATTTATTATGAACAACCTTCGCTCCAGCGAGCGCCGCAAATTTAGTCGTGTGCTTTTTGACGCTCATGTTGAGCTGGCTCAAGGCGATCAACACTGGCGCGCCAACCTTCTGGATATCTCTCTCAAAGGCCTGTTACTGCAGCACAGCCACAGGGATCAACTGGACCCCAACCAGGTGATTTTGGCCAAGGTGATTTTATCCGACAACACCTGTATCGCCATGTCCGTCTCCGTGGCCCACGAGCACGGGCAGCAGTTGGGCCTGGCCTGCCAGGCCATCGACATAGATAGCATTAGCCATTTGCGCCGACTGATCGAATTTAATCTGGGCGATGCCCAGGCGGCAGAGCGCGAATTGACCGAACTCATCAGCGATTTATAAAAATACCAGCAACAGGCCCAAGCCATGACCGATTTCCCATCCGGACCCGAAACCCTTAATGACGATGAGCGTCGCCGCCACAACCGTTTAAAGTTACGCGCTTACGCCGAACTCCAGTATTCCAGCAAAGGCTGGGAAGCCCATGTGTTGGATATTTCCGAATCTGGCGCTCGCCTGGCAATTTTAGGGGAGCATCTACTGCGCAAAGGCGATGCCCTGCGCGTGCAAATTATGCTGGAAGATCTGCAACAACTGGCAGCAACTAAAAAATCGCTCAATCTACATGGCCGCCTGGCACATGTAAGGGAACATATTTTAGGTTTTGAATTTCAACCAGACACGCCCGCCGATAAAACCAATTTAGGCCTGCTGTTGGAATATCTCAGTCAGGAGCTACATAATAGCCCCACCCCCAGCTAGGCTGGGGTCCCCATAATCAAGCCATGGATGCAGTTAGCTTCGACTTTGAGTTTTTCGCGTTATGTATCCATGTTTGCAGCGGCTGCTCGCCCCGGTTACTTTGCCCTTGTCTTTTTTGGTTCGCCCCGGGTTTGTCGCCCGGGGTTTGAGCTGGTTAATTTTGTACAGCCTGTTGCTACCCGCGCTGGCATCTGCGCGACCATTAACTCTCACCATCCCCAAACCCGACCTGTTTGAACCCTCAACCACCGGCCCCTTTTATGAGGCGGCCCTGCGCCTGGCGCTGAGTAAAACAGCCACGCCAGACGAGACACTCGAGATTCGCTATTACGATACCTATGTCGGGCGCGAGCGACTGCGCGTACTGGTTAGTAAAGGCGAGCCGGACATTATGTGGAGCAGCAGCACCCCCGAGCGCGAGCAGCAACTGGAGCCAGTAAAATTTAATTTGTTAAAGGGGATTAACGAATACAGATACTTATTGATTCGCGAAAAAGATGTGTACAAATATGCTGGGGTTAAAACCCTGGAGGACCTGCGTCAATTTACGGTGGGCGCTGGTGTTCACTGGAGCGATACCATTATTTTTAGAGACAACGACTTTAAAGTGATGACCTCCTGGAGCCACTACTCGCTGTTTCGCATGCTCGCTGCCGGGCGCTTTGATTTTATGGCGCGCGCCTATAACGAAATTACCACCGAGCTTAACCTCTACCCCGACTATCATCTGGCGCGGGAGCCGCACCTGGTGCTGCACTACCCACAACCGATTTATTTTTTTGTCAGCAAAGAAAATAAAGCCCTGGCCGAGCGACTGCAGACAGGATTGCAACTGGCGCAATTGGATGGCAGCTATGACAAGCTATTTTTTAGTGTGCCCGAATACCGCGCGGCCTGGGCGAGTTTGCAGCAATTGGATAAGCGAATTCTCTACCTGGGCGGTATACCCTCGACACCGCCCGCAAGGCTTAAAGCGCCTCTAATGCCTGCTGCAGATTTTTAACTGCAACGACTTCTATCCCCAGCGCTTTATCCCGCGGTGCATTGCCCGCTGGCACTATGGCGCGCTTGAAGCCGTGCTTGGCTGCCTCGCGCAAGCGCTCCTGGCCACTGGGCACCGGGCGTATTTCCCCCGACAGGCCCACTTCGCCAAAGACAATTAAATCCTGCGGCAATACCTGATCGCGAAAGCTGGACACTATGGCGATCAGCAGCGCCAGGTCGGCACTGGTTTCCATTACTCGCATACCGCCGACGACATTCACAAATACATCCTGATCGCCAACCATAATGCCGCCGTGCCTATGCAAAACCGCAAGCAGCATCGACAAGCGATTTTGATCCATCCCCACAGCGACGCGGCGCGGGTTGCCCAGATGGCTGTCGTCCACCAGCGCCTGAATTTCAATCAGCAGCGGGCGCGTGCCCTCCCACATCACCATCACCACCGAACCGGGTGCGGCATCTTCGGCGCGCTGTAAAAATATCGCCGAAGGATTATTGACTTCGCGCATGCCCTGCTCGGTCATGGCAAACACGCCCAGCTCGTTAACCGGACCAAAGCGGTTTTTGTTGCCGCGCAAAGTGCGGTAGCGGGAATCGTTATCGCCCTCGAGCAAAATCGAACAATCGATCATATGCTCCAGCACCTTGGGGCCGGCGAGCGAGCCATCTTTGGTGACATGGCCCACCAGAATCAGCACTGTGCCTGTCTGCTTGGCAAAGCGCGTCAGATAGGCGGCACTCTCGCGCACCTGGGAAACCGAGCCGGGGGCGGAGCTGATATCCTCCATGTGCATAACCTGAATGGAGTCAATCACCATCACCCGCGGTTTAACCTGCTGCGCGGTGGCGCAAATGGCTTCAACACTGGTTTCGCTGAGCATTTGCAATTTATCTGTGGGTAAACCCAGGCGCTGGGCGCGCATGGCCACCTGTTGCAGTGACTCCTCACCGGTGACATAAAGCGCCGCCATACCCCGCGCCAAGTTGCACAGAGTTTGCAACAGCAAGGTGGATTTGCCCGCGCCCGGATGGCCGCCGATCAATACTACCGAGCCAGGCACCAGGCCACCGCCCAGCACTCGATCGAACTCACCGGTGCCACTGCTAAAGCGCGGCACATCCTGCAGGGCAATTTCCGCCAGGGTTTGCACCGGGTTGCCTGCGGCACCACCGGCATAGCCTTCAAAGCGCGCCGCGCGGTTGCCCGGGGTTGGCCCCAGGCGCACCTCGACTATGGAGTTCCAGGCTGAGCATTCGCTGCACTGGCCCTGCCATTTTTTGTAGTCGGCGCCACAGTCGTTACAGACGAAGGCAGTTTTAGCTTTGCTACTCACAGAAATTCCTATTACTTGCCGGTGACTAATACACCTGAGTTAACGCTGGTTTTTATCCTTGGGTCGCTCCGCCGTCAGGCGCAGGTAGATACCCAGGCCAATCAACAGCGCCACAGCGGCAAACAACATAAACACTGCGGAATTTAAATGCGCCGGATCGCCCAGCAGCGACTTGAACATTAACAACAAGGATTCAATCGACACCGCGATCACAATCGCCGACATAAAGCGGCTGATGGTGCGCCTTGTCGAGTCGTTGTGGTGAATATCCTTGTGCAGCAAAACCTCTTCTTCAAGAATGGTTTTGCCCAGGTCAAAAATTGCCAGGCCCAGGGTGACCAGTATCACCAGATGGAAAGCCTGGGTAGCGGTATTGGAATGCTCGTAGAGCACCTCAACCAGCGCCTTGCCGGCCGAGAAAATCAGCAGGCCGGAGACCAGCACCAGCATCATGCCAATCACCCCATAGACCACCTGAAACCAGGAGTGAAACTTAAGGCGCAGGCCATCGCCATTGAGGAAGGTAATCAGCTTTTCCAAATTAAAGTTGATGACCAGATAACGAACCGAACCATCCGCGGCGGTAAAACGCTGCACGGCGGAGATAGCCAGCTGGTGGGTAGCGCTGGACAAATAGGGCTGGGTGACGGTCACCGGGCGCGGATTATCGCGCGCACTGGAATAGTAAACCCGGTTGCTGCGGTTGGAGCCCAAGCCGGGCTCGCTGCGTTTTAAATCGGCAATATTGGGTGCCGCCGCCGATTCTGTAACCTGCACACCGGCTTCGTTAATGCAGTAGATCAAGTCGACAAAGGGATAGGATTGATGCAAGCGATTCACCGCTGCACGCATCAGCTCGGCCTCGGTCAGCAGTTTATCCGGCGACAGTGAGGTGAGAATGGACTCCAGCAGACGTTCGATTTGAGGTTGGTATTCGTCGTATTTTTGCAGCAGGTAGAGATAATTGCGCGGGGTCATGTAAATACTCGGCAGACACGTAAAAAGCCAGCCACTGGCACAGCCGGGCGCGGCGGATTAAGTGCATCATCCTTAAAATTGCCGGTTAAAACAAGAACCTGGTCGATGCCCGCAAAGGCGCCAGAGGTCAGGAATCCAGCGCCTGAACCATCTGTATGGTGAAATACTTATCCATACCCGTCCAAAACAAAAGCTGCGCAACATCGCGGTTGCAGTTTTTCAGGCAGATATGATTTTTGCTGCTGGATTTACTTTCGCGGAACAGCAGCAGCATGCCCAAGCCCGCCAGGCTCAGCGAATTTGTGGCGCCGAGATTGAACTCAAATTCGCTCAATTTTAAATCGCGTGTCTCTTCCAATAGCCGGTTCCACTCGCCGCGCAACTGCAAGTCGAGATTACCGTTAACGTTAATGCGCAAGCCGTGGCCATTGTTAATCGGCAGCCAATCCAGGCTGGGGCCATCGCTATAGACAATAGTGGTCGAGCGCAGAGGCGCACTGGCCGCCACCTGGGAGCGCACTTGTGGCTGCAGCGATTTGCCGCTAAACGCGCGCGGCTTGGCTCCCGGTGGCACTGTCTGTTTCATAGTTTTGGACTCTCCGGATGCCAGCGACACAGAAGCTTGTCGCACGGGGCTTTTAGCCTTTTGCCAATCCGCAGGCACAGTATCTTCCCAACTGCTTTCCGCCGTCTGGGTGGCCACCACATCATCTATAACCGTGCCCAGTTTACGCTTGGCCAACTCCTTATCTGCCGGGCTACGCGCTAGTTGTTTCTCACCGACATAGGGCACCTGGCTACGCATTGAAAAGCTCCGAAATTATTATTTTATCTATGCAATTAACTCTAGATCAGCTCTATACAAACGCCATATGGCGCCAGGGTTAAGGAAACTGGCTTTTGCAAGGCTTGGTAGAACCACCTAATATTGGCACAGGTTTCATCATTTGTGCACATTTTTCAACCAGCTGGGAAGTTTGGAAACACCCATATAGCTAAAAAAATGGCATTTGACGGCAAAATTTTTATTCCAACTCAAATAATGGTATTTGTTTTCACATAAAAAAAAGCTCTAATAGCGATTAGATGTAGCTACATGTGGGGAAGCTGGGGCCTTTGGCCTTAGCCGGGTTTGCAAAGGTTTGGATTTAACCGTTGGGATGGTTTGGCCCCAGGAGCTTTGGGCTGAGGATAAGCGTGGCAATTGCCACCTCCCCTTATCCTGGTTCTGAAGTTCCTTAAATACCCTAGTGCGTCAGCCAGGTGTGTACGACTTTCAGTGACTGACGATTTAGAACAGAGGTATGGTGCTATTTGAAACACTGAAGTTTCACAGGAAGCGCCCCATTTAGAACGACTATGCCTACAAGCCAAGCAGTACAGACTAAACATTCAACAGTCGGGCTGATTAAGAAGTTTCAGCGACTGTTTAGCGATTTGAATCACAAGCAGATTGCCGAGCGATTGGTAAGGCTGGTGATTGCCAAATCTGCTATTAGCCGCGCTGTCCTAGTGGTCAAGCGGGACGATCAGCTTTTCGTTGAAGCAATTGCCTCTACCGGGCACAAGCATCCCCTGGCCAACAGCCTGGCCACACCGCTGTCGCGCCTCAATTATCTCCCCCATCACGATATTCATCAGGCCTTTGATTCAGGCCGACCAATTACCCTGGACAAAGACGTCATAGCGCGCATGGGGTCACTGTTTACCCAAAAGGGCGCGCAAGCTTGTTATCTCTGTCCCATTCAGGAAAAGAACAGGACTATCGCGCTGTTTTATCTGGAGTCCGAGCGCGACCTGACCCAGCTCACCCAGGCCGTAGATGAGTTGGAAGCTGTCTGGGTGTTTAGCTCGCTGCTGATACGTCAGCTGATTGATATGTGGCATTTTGAGCAGCAATCCGAGCGCCACCGTTTGGCCGAACAGGCGCTCTGGGCCAGCGAAACCTATCTGAATGCTATTTTGAATTTTTCACCCGCACTTATTTCGGTCAAAGACCTGGACGGCAATGTGGTACTGGCCAGCGATCACTTCCAGCATATGGCTGAAATTGACGACTCGGGCTTTGTTGGCAAAAACGTGTTTGATGTCTTCCCCCATGATGTCGCCCAATCCATGTGGGATATAGATGCCGCCGCCAAAAACAGTCAGCAGACCTATGAGGTAGAGCTGGACCTAATGCATAAGGACGGCAGCCTGCACACCTATCTGGTGGTTAAATTCCCACTGCGCAACAAAGAGGGCAAGATGTTTGGCGTCTGTACCATAGGCACCGATATTTCCGAGCGCAAACTGGCGGAAAACGCCCTGCGCGAGCAGCAGTCGCGCCTTAACTATATGGCGTTTCACGACTCGCTCACCTCCCTGCCCAACCGCTCACTGTTTTACGATCGCATCTTTCACGGCCTGGCCAGGGCGCGCCGCGCCAACTCCAAAGTCGCCCTGATGCTGTTGGATATAGACCGCTTTAAAATCGTCAACGACAGCCTTGGCCACGATGCCGGCGATATTCTGCTTAAGGCCATAGCCACCCGCCTGATTGAAGGGGTGCGCGATATGGACACAGTGGCGCGCCTGGGCGGCGATGAGTTTGTGGTGGTTTTGGAAGGCATTCACGATGTCGACGATGTGATCTTTGTCGCCAACAAACTGCTCGCCACCCTCGCCCGCCCGCTGGAAATCAGCGGCCACGACATTAGCGCCACTGTCAGTATTGGCGTGAGCATGTTCCCCGAGGATGGCGCAGATACCGACGAGCTGCTTAAAAATGCCGATATCGCCATGTACAAGGCGAAAGAGGCGGGCAAAAACAATTGCCAGTTTTACACCAAGGGCATGAATGCCACAGCGGTTAACTACCTGCTGTTGGAAAACGACCTGCGCCGCGCCATAGATCAAAACCAATTGACGCTTTATTACCAGCCGCAAATCGACCTGAAAACCGGCGAGATGAAAGGTGTAGAGGCCCTGGTGCGCTGGCAGCATCCGGAGCGCGGCCTGGTATCGCCCGCGCACTTTATTCCTCTGGCCGAGGAAACCGGGCTGATTGTCCCCATAGGTGAATGGGTACTGCGCGAAGCCTGTCGGCAAAAGCGGGTCTGGCTGGAGGCCGGCAAAAATGTTGGCCAGGTGGCGCTCAACCTGTCGCCGCGCCAGTTCCGTCAGAAAAACTTCCCCGGCAAGGTTGAGGCCATACTGCGCGAAACCGGCCTGGACCCTAAATACCTGGAGCTGGAAATCACCGAGAGCTGCGCCATGGAGCACGCGGGTGAAACTATCACCCAGCTCAATCAGCTCAACCAAATGGGTATTCAGCTGGCCATTGACGACTTTGGTACCGGCTATTCCTCGCTGGCGTATTTACAGCGCTTCCCCATTCAAAAGCTCAAAATTGACCGCAGTTTTATTAACGACCTGAATGACGACGCCAACGACGCCGCCATTGCCAAAACCATTATTCGCCTGGCGCACAGTATGCAGCTCAATGTGATTGCCGAAGGGGTTGAGAACGAGGTGCAGGCCGAGTGGCTGCGCAATCAGGGCTGCGACCAGGGCCAGGGTTTCCTCTATGCCAAACCCATGACCGCCAAGCAGCTGGAGAGCCACTTCCTCAATGGCCGCTTCAGCTTTGATGGCACAGTGGTCAAAATCGGCTCGCGCCTCAAGGTTGGCGCCTAAGCCGCTCGCAGGTTTTCAGCCCGCCTTTTCTGGGCTGGCTGTTCCAGCCCATCTCTTTTACCTTGCCGGGTCTAGCCTTTGCCGCGCACCTTGGTATTTATATCCGGGCGAGCGTTTTCTTCAACATAGGCAATAATGGCCGCCGCCACGTCCTTGCCTGTAGCCGCCTCTATCCCCTCAAGGCCTGGCGAGGAGTTCACTTCCATCACCAGGGGGCCGCGCGAGGAGCGCAGTAAATCCACCCCGGCGACACGCAAGCCCATGGTCTGCGCCGCTTTAATGGCAGTTCGCCGCTCAGTGGGCGTCAACTTGGTTACTCTGGCGCTGCCGCCGCGATGCACGTTGTAGCGGAACTCGCGCTCTTGCGCGGTGCGCTCCATGGCCGCCACTACCTTGTCGCCAATCACAAAACAGCGCACATCGCTGCCATTGGCTTCTTTAATAAACTCCTGCACTAAAAATTCGGCGCGCAGCTCGCGGAAGGCTTCAATCACCGATTCGGCGGCTTTTTGCGTCTCTGCCAGCACTATGCCGCGGCCCTGGGTGCCTTCACAGAGCTTGAGCACCAGTGGCGTGCCGCCCACCAGTTTGATCAGCTCTTTGGCATCGTGCACGTTATAGGCAAAACTGGTTTTGGGCAGGCCTATGCCCTTGCGCGACAACAGCTGCAGGGCGCGCAGCTTGTCGCGCGAGCGGCCCAGGGCAATGGACTCGGTCAGGCAGTAAACCCCCATCATTTCAAACTGGCGAATCACCGCCAGGCCGTAGTGGGTTACCGAGGCGCCAATACGCGGGATCACCGCTTCTATGCCCTCCAGCTTCTCCCCCATATACCAGATGGACGGGCTGTCGGAGGCGATATCTATATAGCACTTGAGGATGTCCAGTACCCGCACCTGATGGCCGCGCTGCTGGCAGGCCTCCACCAAACGACGGGTGGAGTAGAGGTGGCGATTACGGGAGAGAATGGCGATGTTCATGGAATACAACCGAAATAGGTTTAAAGGGCAGATTGCGGGGGCTGATGGCGGTTGCCGCCCAGGACAAACGACTGGCTACTGTCCACTAAAAAACCCAGTTTGAGGGCACTGCGACCCAGCAACATGCGAAAGCGCATATTCTCGCGGTCGGTCAAGGTGACCTCTATGGGCAGCCGGCGGCCGTGAATAACCAGGGTGGTTTCAATCACATAGCGCTCTTCGGAATGACCACCAGAGTCAGTCACTTTGCGCATGTCTTTAACCGGCGCTTCACACTCGACACAAGTCAGGCTGTCTTTTTGCAGCGGATGCAAGCCAAACCTGACCCAGGTGCGGCCATCGCGCTCAAACGGGGTGACAAAGTAGGCGTGAAGTGCGCTGGTTTTTGCCCCGGAATCCACCTTGGCTTTAATCTGCCCTATGGCCAAATCCGGCAAGCCAACCCACTCCCGCCACCCGATAATCTCAGCTGTTTGTGTCGTCACTGTGACTCCTTATTTGCGGCGCCAAGGCCCCGGCAATCTCAGCCGCGCTTTGTACCTCAGAAGCCCCCCGGGGCGGAAGAAAAAAATCTTTAGCGGCCAGCAAGAATTTTCTTTTGTTTTCGCCAAGCCTATGATAAATAGCGCCGAATAAAGCGCAGGTAAATTTACCCGCCTTTGAATCTACACCCTGTTTGTATCTATACCCTGTTTGTATCAGCACCCTGTTACCTTTTGGAGTAGTCCTATGTCTGTTGATGTTGATTCTCAAGATGCCGATATTATTGGTGATGCTAGCATCGATATAGAGGAGGATGAGTCAAGCCCTAAGCTCACAGGGAAAGAGGCGAGCCAGTACACCCTGGAAATGCGCCGTAAAATTGAAGACCGTTTGGAACGCCGCCGCATGAAAGATCAGCTGGGCTATGGCGATTATGATGACCTGGAGTTTTAACCAGGCTCGCACCCCCGCAGTGTTGCAGTTTTAAACCTGCAATTTGACCGGTTCCAGTTTACCTTTTCAAACTGGAACCTGGCTCAGCCTCCCCGCTTTACCCTCGCCAAAATATTTATACCCAGCCCCTTTGGCATCCACCAAGCTTCCACTATAGTTAAGCCTTGTTGGCTGTTTTTTACAGCAGTTCCAAACTAATTTTTATATAAAAACCAAATACAAATTAAAACAACTATAAAGCTAATTACCCATGGTAAAACATCTTCGCTTCGAACTCGCCCTTTTGCTCCTGGTCGTTCTCACCCTGATCGCACTCACCTGTGAAGACCTGTTACTCAACCAACACTTCGCCCTGGATAGCAACAGCAACCTGACCGTAAACCTGTATACCGATGCCGAAGACTCAGGCGGCAACTCGCAAGCCAATATCGAAGATGCACACAATTTGCGCTGGCGCTGCAATCTGCGCGGACAATACGCCTTCCCCTACTGCGGTTTTGAAATACTGCTGGACCCTGAGCGGCAAAAAGGTATAGACCTGAGTAACTTCACCAGCATTCGCGTCTGGCTTAACTACACAGGCCCGGCGCAAACACTGCGCATTTATCTGCGCAACTACGACCCGCAATACAGCTCGCCAGACAGTCATGTAAGCACCAAATACAACCAGGTTGAATTCAATGTAAACCTCTTGTCCGACTATGTGGAATTTTCGCTGCAAGATTTTTTTGTTGCCAACTGGTGGCTGAGGGATCTGGATATTCCCCCCAAGCTCAGTCATCCCCAGTTTGACAACATAGTGGATATAGACATTCAAACCGGCTCGGGGATCTCCCTGGGCCGACATGAATTTCAGCTCAAACGCATAGAATTTATTGGCCGGTTAATGAGCACCTCCGACTGGTATCTGTGCATTATTTTAGTCTGGCTGGTGTTTATCCTCGGCTTCCTGGTCATGCGCGTTATTGCGCTGCGCAAGGACCTGCGCCTTCAGCGACAGCGCGAACATGAGCTGCTTGAAGCCAACGCACTGTTAGACAAGCACTTGCAGCAACTGGAGCGCACGGCAAAAACCGATTTTCTCACCGGTACCTTTAATCGCCTGGGCATAGAAGAGGCGCTGGCTCGCTGCCTGAAAGAGTGGCGGCAAAGCGCTACCCCCTTTGCCATTATTCTGATGGATATAGATCACTTTAAAAAAATTAATGACACCTGGGGACATGATACGGGTGACAAGGTATTAAGCTCCCTCGCCAACCTGATGCAGGCGCAAATAAGGCAGCAGGATTTATTGGCGCGCTGGGGCGGTGAAGAGTTTGTTCTGGTCTGTCGCAATACCAATTTGGATAGCGCGAAGTATCTCGCCGAAAAATTGCGCGAGTCAGTAGCCCAGCATCAACCGGTGAGCGAAATTTATATCACGGCCAGTTTTGGTGTGGCCTGCATTAGCCAGTGCGGCAAGTTGGATAAATTATTTAAAGCGGCGGACATGGCGCTCTACCACGCCAAAGCGACAGGCCGCAATCGCGTTATCGCCAACACTAATCCAGACGCAGATTATCCCAGTAAATAAATTGTGGGTGCTCCAGCTTGGCGCTGAAAAATTCCAGCAAATATATCTGGTTTAACACCATAGTCCGCGTCGCTGGCGCCGAGGCCAGATCGCTTAGCGGTATAGCCAAAGCATTCCAACCTGGCTGCAGCAAATATGAGCGATTAAAACGATCTGTGTATTCATTACTGTGAGCTCCACGCTCGTGCTCCAGATCACTGACGCGCAGGCT
>CBIMZH010000016.1:0-13207 GCA_966248255.1 uncultured Cellvibrio sp. | reverse complement strand
GGTTGGCGCGCGAAGGTGCCCGCGGTCAGGAGTACAACGCCTGGGGCACACCGCCCAATCCGCCGGAGCACACACTGATGCTCACCTACACGCGTATGCTCTCCGGGCCTATGGATTACACGCCAGGTATTTTTGATCTGGCGCCCAAGGGGCTGGATGCGGAAAACCGTGTGTGCAGCACCCTGGCCAAAGAGCTGGCGCTTTATGTGGTGCTCTACAGCCCGGTGCAAATGGCCGCAGACCTGATTGAGAACTACACTCAAGCGGATGGCAAAACCCTTAAGCCCGGGTTTCAGTTTATTGTCGATGTTCCCACTGACTGGGAAGAGAGCAGGGCGCTGGCCGGTGAGGTGGGGGATTATGTGGTGTTTGCGCGCAAAGAGCGCAAAGGCAAAGACTGGTATCTGGGCGCGATTACCGATGAGTCGCCGCGCGAAGTAAATATTGCGCTGGATTTTCTCGATAAAGGCAAAAAATACCAGGCGCAAATTTATCGCGATGGCGATAAAGCCGAGTGGCGCCACAACCCCTATGATATGGTGGTAGAGCAAAAAACTGTCACCGCCAAAGACCTGCTTAATTTTAAACTGGGCGCCAGTGGCGGGGTGGCTATTCGTTTTAAAGCGCTTTAAGCCGGGCTTGGTAATTCAAACGGCGAAAGTTAAGCGGCTTAAATAAAGCCGCTTAAAAAACGCTTAAATAAAACCGCTAAAGCCAAACTAGAAAAATAAAAAGGCGCCTGGACTCCGGCGCCTTTTTTGTTGGCCGGAAAATCCATGGCCAGCACTTATAGGACAAAAAATGGGTGGAGATGTGCGATGAAAAAATTATCCCTGATCAGCTGCATAGCCGCGGGGCTATTGCTAACTGGCTGCGGCCAGCAACAGACTAAAACACCGGCAGAGGGCGCGGCTATGGATGAAGCTAATCAGCCTTTGGCCGAGGTGCGCGCGGGCAAGCCAGTGGTCTATCAAATATTTACCCGCTTGTTTGGCAATGCCAACAGCACTAACAAACCCTGGGGCACCATCGAAGAAAATGGTGTGGGCAAATTTAACGACATTAACGATGCGGCACTGGAGGGTATTAAATTCCTAGGAGTTAATTATGTCTGGTACACAGGAGTTCCCCATCACGCGCTGATTCGCGACTACAGCGCCTATGGCATTAGCAATGATGACCCGGATGTAGTTAAGGGCCGCGCCGGCTCACCCTATGCAGTTAAGGATTACTACTCGGTCAATCCGGATCTGGCGGTAGATCCGGCGCAGCGCCTACAGGAATTTGAAGCGCTGATTGCGCGCACCCATCAGCATGGGATGAAAGTTATTATCGATATAGTGCCCAACCATGTGGCCCGCGCTTATCATTCGCTGGCAAAACCGGAAGGCGTGCGCGATTTTGGCGAAGACGATAATACGTCGGTGGAATATGCGCGCGACAATAATTTTTATTACGTTGTGGGTCACGCCTTTAAAGTGCCTGAGCCAGCGCGCGGCTACAAACCCTTGGGCGGTGAAGCCCACCCTTTAGCGGATGGGCTTTTTGAAGAAGTGCCAGCCAAGTGGACGGGCAATAACTCGCGCCTGGCGCAGCCTAATTTTGATGACTGGTATGAAACAGTAAAAATAAATTACGGCATACGCCCCGATGGCAGCAAAGATTTTCCTGAGCTGCCCGCAGACTTTGCGCAAAGATCTATAGCTGAGCACTACGCCTTCTGGGCCGATAAAACTGTGCCCAGCTCCTGGCTCAAGTTTCGTCAAATTGCCGAGTACTGGCTGGACAAGGGTGTAGATGGTTTTCGCTACGACATGGCGGAAATGGTGCCGGTAGAATTCTGGAGTTATTTAAACTCGGCCATAAAAACTAAAAATCCTCAAGCCTTTTTGCTGGCCGAGGTGTACACCCCGGAGCAATATCGCAATTATATTCAGCTGGGCAAAATGGATTATCTCTACGACAAGGTCGGCCTTTACGACAGATTGAAAGGCATTATTCAGGGGCGCGATTCCACCGATGCCCTGGTTGCCACGCAAAACTCCGTACTGGATATTGAAAGCCATATGCTGCATTTTTTGGAGAATCATGATGAGCAGCGCATCGCCTCGCCGGAGTTTGCCGGCAGCGGTGAAAATGCCATGCCAGCGATGGTGGTATCGGCGCTAATCGGCAGCTCGCCCACCATGATTTATTTTGGTCAGGAGGAGGGCGAGGCCGGTGCCTTGAATTCCGGTTTTGGCCGAGCCAGTCGCACCAGTATTTTTGATTACGCCGGGGTGCCTGCACATCAGCGCTGGATGAATGGCGGTAAATTTGATGGTGGCCAACTGAGCGCTAGCGAGCGTGAGCTGCGCGGTTTTTATCAGCGCTTGTTAAACCTGTCGGCAACAGAATCTGCCTTTACTGGCCAGTATCGCGAGTTGCACCAATTTAATCGCGGCAACACCTCGGGCTATAACGGCCAGGTGTTTGCTTTTGCCCGCTGGCAGGGCAAGTCGCGCTATCTGGTGATTGCCAATTTTGGTCGCGGTGCGCAGCAATTTGAATTGCGCCTGCCTGCGGACTTGCTGCACAGCTGGCAATTAGGCTCGGGCAATTTCAATCTGATTTCGCGCCTGGGCACAGAGGCAAAAACTTATCCGCTGCAGGTGCAGGGCAATATGGCCAAGGTGGCGCTAAGCCTGGCGCCCTTGGAGTCGCTGGTGCTTCAATTGGAATAAATGGTTCTTCAGTTGGAGCAAATCGCGCTTTAGCTGTAATAAAAGGCGCAGGGTTTAAATGACCATAAGCTAAATGCCCCGGCAAACGCCGGGGCATTTTTTTTGCTAAACCCGCATTGGCTTGAGTCGCCTGCTGCTGCATACGTATGTAGCGCCGCTTGCCTGGATGAATACGTATGCAGCTAATTGTGTAAATTCGGCTTAGTTTCTAGCATTAACGCATTGCTTATCAATTGCATTGCCCGTGTTTTAGGCGCTATTGATAAGTTGATAGGTCATCTCCTTTGTGTTGTTTATCGTCGCTGTTGATGATTGGGCGCAGTTGTTACTGCGCCTTTTTTTATTTCAAAACTAATTATAAAAATATTCTTGTTCCGCCTGCTTTTTTGCTCCCCTTAGCTATACTTTTTTCAACTCCAGTCACGCCAGGTCGCCAGATTTTATGGGGCTGACTAATCTGAATAGCCGGTGCATACGTATGCAAATTGCGCAAATATTTCGCACGTCATAGACTTGGAAACAAGCGCGGATTTATGCGCCGGGGCGCTATAGTTAAACGATAAATTTTCCCCGGCTTTCTCCTTTCCCAAGACCTTTTTAAACAGCGCTAGTATCCACGCATTCTATTTTTAAAAAGCTTTAAGAGTCGTTTTATCGCGGTTTTTGTCCTGTTTTTAGCGTTCTGAAATTTACAATTAATCACAATAATTACATCGGGAGTAATGCGATGCTCAAGTATCCAAAATCACTGGGCTATCTAGCCCTCTTATTCGGCTTTGCCGTCCTGTCCGGGTGTGGGGGCGGCAGTGGTACAGACAACAAACAGGTGGATTTCCCCAGCTGCCGCGATCCCGAAGTGCTGCTGGATAACGGCCAGTGCGGATTGCCGCGCGACCCCTATGTGCCGCCCGCCTGCCCCACTGGTGAAATTCGCAATGACGCTGGCGATTGCGTAGTTCCCGATTTCCCCACGCCGGAAAAACTGCCCGGTGAAAATGAAGTGGTGATCTACGTTAACGTGGATAGCGCCGACAAAAATGCCGACTTTGCCAGCTATAACCTGCACCTGTGGCAGGACTGCGGTAACGGCTGGGCCAGCTCGGTTACCGATGGTACCAACACCACCTATGCGATTCCCACCACCTGGCCCAATGGCCCGCATATCAGCAGCCACGACACAGGTGAAGCCGGTGTAAGGCACGACCCCTATTACGGCGCCTTCTTTGTGATTCCCACCAGTGCCCTGGGCAGCTGCGGTAATTTCATTGTTAAAACGCCAAACGGCGCTGCGCAAACTAACGACCTGTCGATCAATATCAAGCGCGATGGCGGCGACTACGACCGCATGATGTGGGTTATCGTCAACACCCAAAACATGCGCAACAGCCGCGTTAGCACGCTGCCCATTTGTATTAATGATGTGTGTACCCTGGAGCAGCCAGCGGTCAGCATCAGCGGCGTAGAGGCGCACTGGATTGGCTCCCACACCATTGTTTGGGATCGCGAATTTGCCGCGGGCAAGCGCGTTGATCTGTATCACTCCACCGCTGGCGGTATGGCCGGTGAAGATGACGGCAGCATCAGCGGCGGCGAGCTACTGGCGCAGCTGAGTGAAGGTCGCGCCTTAACCGATGAAGAAAAAGCACAGGCACCACAGCTGGCTGACTACTACGCCTATGACCTGCCTGACACTGTTAGCCTGGATGCAGTTAAAGCCGCACTTAAAGATGAGCTGCTGATTGTTGGTCGCTACGACTCTGAAGAGGAGAGCGGCACAGTTGAACGCGCGCGCGCTACCCGAATTCAGGTGGCAGAAGTGCTGGATCAACTCTATACCAGCGGCGACAACGATGCCGACGAGGCCCAGCTGGGTGTGAACTATGGCGCTTCCGGTATTTCCACCAGCGTTTGGGCGCCCACCGCGCAAAAAGTTGAGCTGCGAATTTACTCGGGTGATCCACTGCGTGTTTCCGCAACGGCCGATATGAGTTTCGACAGCAATACCGGTATCTGGTCTTACACTGGCACTGCGCCAGAGATGGATCGCAAGTTCTATCGCTTCCGCGTAACCGCCTACAATCCGCTGGAGAAAAAGGTTCTACGTCTGGAAGTTTCCGATCCTTACTCTATCTCGCTGGCCAGCAATGGTCGCTATTCCCAGTTTGTAAATCTGGATGACGACGACACCAAACCTGCGGGTTGGGATGCACAGGTAGTTCCCGCTGCCGGTGCCCCTGAAGCGGCCAGCATTTACGAAGCCCATGTGCGCGACTTTAGCGTTAGCGATGCCAGTACCACGGCTGCCTACCGCGGTAAGTACATGGCCTTTACCCAGACCGACTCTGTGCCTATGCAGCATTTGCAGGCGTTGGCCGACGCTGGTTTAACCTACGTGCACCTGCTGCCCGTAGCCGATGGCTCCAGCATTAAAGAAGACTTTAGCAGCCAGGCGAATCTGGACAGCTATGTGTTTGATCTGTGCCAGCGTGTGTCTTCGCCCAGTTCGGTAAGCATTTGCGATGGCAGCATCAGCTTTAACAGCACACTGCGCAGCCTGCTTGAATCCTACGACCCCGAATCGACTAAAGCGCGCGAGCTTGAAGCAATTCTGGGCGACCTGGATGGCTTTAACTGGAACTATGACCCAGAGCACTATTTCGCCCCCGATGGCAGCTACGCCACCAATTCCCAAGGCGAAACCCGCATTAAAGAAATGCGCGCTATGAACCAGGCACTGCACAGCATCGGCCTGCGTGTGGTGATGGATGTGGTTTATCCCCACACAGCCGCATCGGGTGTAACTGCCGCCAACTCTGTGTTCGACAAAATTGTTCCCGGCTACTACTACCGCACTAACGCCGCCACCAACGAAGGTGAAAATGGCACTGGCGCCGGTAATGATACGGCCACTGAACACCGCATGATGGCCAAGCTAATGAAAGACTCTCTGCTCATCTGGGCCAGTGAGTACAAGGTAGACGGCTTCCGCTTCGACCAATCCGGCTTTATGCCCAAGGCGGCGCTGGTAGAGGCTTATGACGCCGTTAAAGCCATAGATCCGGACAACTACTTCTACGCTGAGGCCTGGACTCCAGGTGGTGGTACTTCCGGTGAGCGTATCTCTGAGCGTTCAACTCAGGAAGAATTGGCGGGAACGGGTATAGGTACCTTTAACGATCGCATTCGCAATCCGCTGCAGCAAATGGCCTTGATTAAAGGCAATGACGCAGACGCGATTCGCGCGGGTATTGCCGGCAACCTGAAAGACTTCCAACTGAAAACCAAATCCGGCGTGCTGGTAAAAGCAGAGACTGTAGGCGCTTACAACCTGGACCCACAGGAAGCCATCAACTACGCCGAGAAGCACGACAACGAAACTCTGTGGGACTGGATGCATCGCCCCGATGCGCTGCCCACCGATATGACGCTGGCCAACCGCGTGCGCGTGGACAGCCTGACCCAATCGGTCGTGCTGCTCAGCCAGGGCGTGCCCTTCTTCCAAATGGGTAGCGAACTGCTGCGCTCCAAATCCATGTGCCCCAACAGTTACAACGCTGGCGACTGGTTTAATACGGTGGACTTCACCATGGCCTCCAACAACTGGGGCGTAGGTCTGCCACCGGAGCTGCGCGATGGTATTACCGATGAATATGTCATGGGTATGTTTGCCAACCCCAATACCAAACCCGGTATGGCGGAAATCGAACAGGCCAATGCGGTATTTATGGAGTTCCTCAAAATCGCTTCTGGCTCACCGCTGTTCAGCCTGACCACCGCAGCAGATGTGATGGATCGCCTCGGTTTCCACGACGGTGGCAAAACTCAGGTGCCAGGCCTGATAGTGTTCAGCCTGGATGATGGTGTGGGCACTGTGGCAGGTACCGATGACACAGCGCGCGCTGACCTGGACGCCAATGTCGATGCAATAGTGGTAGTGGTCAATGGCACCGACAGCAGCCAGAGCGCCAAGGTGAATACCGCAACCGGTTTTGCGCTTCACTCAGTGCAGCAAAACTCGGCCGATGCTGTGGTTAAAACCGCAAGCTTTGCCGAAGCCGATGGCGGCGGTGTGTTCACTGTGCCCGCTTACACCACGGCAGTGTTTGTGAAGGCCCAGGCTGGCGCTCAGGGTGATGGCCTGTCGGCTACGGCCACCATTGGCAAGTCGGTACCTGTTCCCTATGGCACTACTTCAATCTACCTGCGCGGCGACATTACCGCAGGCGGTTGGGATGCGGTAAGCGCTAACCAAATGCACTACGACGGCGGTGGCATCTACTCGCTGCTGGCCGAAGCGCTCTCTGGCCCACGTATTTTCAAAGTGGCCGAGGCCAACTGGAGCAGCCCCAACCTGGGCGGTGCCATAGTCTTTGACGTAGGTGATTCCGCCACCCTGACCCAGGGCAGCAATGACAACCTGTCGATGAACCTGGCCGCTAACCAAACCTTGCGCTTTGTGCTGGATGCCTCCAGCAGCGTCACCGCGCCTACCTTGAGTGTGATTGACCCAGATACCTTTGGCGCTACCGGCGTGTACCTGCGCGGTGAAGTGACTGCCAGTGGCTGGGGCGCGGACTCAGGCAACCAGGTGGTTTATGAAGGCGACAGCATCTATGCACTCAGTGTGGCTATGGTGCCTGGTACCTATGCGTTCAAAGTGGCCTCCAGCGACTGGAGCACCTTTAACCTGGGCGCCGCCGCTGCTGTCACCCTGGGTGAAGATGTCACCCTGACCCAGGGCAGCAATGACAACCTGAGTATCACCATTGCCACCGCCGGTACCTATCGCTTTGAAGTGGATACCCGCGATGCTTCAGCGCCCAAAGTGCGTGTCTATGTCGATGATATTTTCGCGGCTACCCCTGTGTATGTGCGCGGCGACATTACCGCCTCTGGTTGGGGTGCAGATGCTGGCAACCTGATGAGCTACGCCGGTGCCGGTCGCTACACCTTTACCACCAGCATTGCGGCGGGCAGCTATGTGTTCAAACTGGCCGAGACCAACTGGAGCAACCCAAACGTGGGCGCCCAGTCGGCTACCGTCGGCGAGCCGACGGTCTTAACTCAGGGATCTAACGACAATATCGCTATCACCATTCCCGCTACGGGCGACTACACCTTCACGCTGGATACGCGCGCGCAGGACGCTATGACCGTCACAGTGACGGCTGACTAATGGGACCAGGCTCCCGCCAGGGGCGGGAGCCGATAGCAAAATAAATAACGAGCCGAGATTAAGCACATGAAAACTTTTACGCTAAAACCACTCGCCGCAGTTGTATCCGGGTTGATGTTGGCTTCTCTGTCCGCCGGCCTCATGGCGCAGGATGAAGAGAACCCGGTGGAGGAGGTAATCGTCACCGGTTACGCCAAATCGATTCAAAACAGTATTGATGTCAAGCGCAACGCCGACACAGTTGTTCAGGCAATTTCTGCCGATGACCTGGGCAGCCTGCCGGATGTGTCCATCGCCGATGCCCTGAGCCGGGTGCCAGGTATTACCGTAACCCGCTCTGGCGGTCAGGCGGGTACTATTCAGGTGCGCGGTATGGGTGAGGGCTTTGTGTTCTCCACCCTCAATGGCCGCGAGCAGGTGTCGCCCAACGGTACCCGCGCCATGGAGTTCAGCCAGTTCCCCTCGGAGCTGATTCAGTCGGTGCAGGTGTATATGTCACCCAAGGCGTCGCTGATTGAAGGCGGTGTTGCCGGTACTGTGGAATTAAAAACCGCCAGCGCGCTGGATATGAGCGACGACCAGAAATTTACCATTGGTCTGCGCGGTAGCTACAACGATCAGGCCGCCGATATTTACGGCGCCGATGCCATGGGGCAGCGTATTTCGCTCTCCTATCAAAAGAAATTGTTTGATGACAAGGTCGGCCTGTCGCTGGGTTATGCGCGCCTGGTGCAACCGCGCTCAGCCGTGCGCTTTGAACAGTACAACTACGAAGGTGATCCGCATTCGCTGATGACCGAAGATGGTTTGCAAACGCAAATTGTCGACCGCGATTTTAATCTGCTGCCCACGGACAATCGCCCCAACTCGGTCTTTATCTCCGACGGTTTTGAATTGTTTCAAACCGGCGGCACCGAGACGCGCGATGGCTATGTAGCCAATATCGAGTTCCAGCCTACCGAGGCGCTCACCCTGCAGGGCGATGTGTTTTACTCCAAGTTTGAGTCGGACAGCTACTCGCGCGGTTTCCGCGTGCAGCCGCTGAAAAACGCCACCATTAACAGCGCTGTGCTGTGGAATAACTCGGCCATTATCGGCGGTGAGTTTGCGGTGGACGATGCATCGCCCTCTGCGTTTAACCTGCAGATCAACAGCAACGACGTAACTCAAACCAACGAGTTGCTCTCCGGCGGGTTTAATGTTGAGTGGAAACAGGATGCACTGACCGCCTCGCTGGATATCTCTCACTCCGAGGCCAATGGCCGCTCCGAGGACGGTGTGGTGCGCGCTTATCTCTATCGCGCCAAAGAGAGCCCAACGCCTAACGCCGACCCCTATGAGCGCGATCCGGATCAGAGCGTGACCTATTTGCTCGATGGCATTAATCGCCCCAGTATTTCGCTTAGCCGCGACTATGCGTCCTATGATGAAAATGGTGTGAGCAATGTGCGCGTGAGCAACTACGAGCGCTATCCACACATCAACGAAGATGTGATTGATGCAGTGCGAGCCGACTTTAAATACGAGCTGGATTTGCCCGTAATTGCCTCGGTTGAAACTGGTGTGCGCTACTCTGAACGCAACCACAAGGATCGCCGTCAGGTATTTGTTTATGGCGGTTTCTACGCCACCGACTGGTCGCTGCCAATCACTACCGACAATTCCGATGTGGTTAATTGGAAAGGCGATTTCAGCAGTTTCCCCAGTTTCCTGGCGATTGATGGCGACAAAATTATCAAGCAGGCAGTGGCCAATGGCCTGGTGCTGGATGATTACCTGGATCACGAAGACGGCGTCGCTCAGCCGCGTTCCATTGAACCTGCCGCACGCTGGGGCGAAGGTCGCGATTGGTCGATGAAGCAGCGCTCTGATATCGACGAGAACGTCACCTCGTTTTATGTTCAGGCTAATATCAACACCGAAGTTCTCGGCCGCGAGCTGCTGGGTAATGTCGGCCTGCGCCGTGTTAAAACCGATCAGTCGAGCGTGGCGCTGGTAAACGTTAACGGCAATGTTGACAGCGGCGCGACCGAAATTTGCGATGAAGTGGGTGAATGCGTCTCGGATTACGCCTACCAGCGTTTGGGCACCAGCTACAGCTACAACCTGCCATCGCTCAACCTCAATTACACTCTGGCCGAAGACAATCAGTTGCGTCTTGCGGTGGCGCGTGTGCTTTCACGTCCGCCCATCAACCGCTTGGCGGCACCGGATTCTGAAGGTTCAATTTCATTTGTTGGCCAGACGCCTTACTTCAATTACGGCAGCAATACCTCGCCCTACTTGACGCCGTTTATTGCCGACCAGGTGGATATATCCTACGAGCACTATATGCCGGACACCAACGGTGTATTTGTGATTGCCGGTTACCACCGCGAAATTAAATCCTTTATTCAGGATGTGACCTACGAGCACTTCGATTTCCGCGCAGCGGGCTTCGATGTGCCCGATACCTGGGAAGTCACCCAGGGCGGTCTGCCGGTGGAAGTGGAAGTGGAAGACGGTACCTACTCAACCTCCATCAACAACAAAGACGGCGGTTATATTCGCGGTATCGAAGTGTCCTACACCCAGACCTTTAACTTCCTGCCGGAGTTGTGGCAGGGCCTGGGTATAAGCACCAGCTACTCCTGGACCGACAGTAAAATCACGGTGAAAAACCCGGTGGAAAGCGTGCAAACCAACGGCACCTTGCCCTTCCCGGGGCTGGTGGAAAACTCAGCCAATATGACTATTTTTTACAGTTATGGCGGCTTTGAAACCCGTTTGTCCACCACCTTTCAGGACTCCTTCGTCGGTGAGACGCGCAACGTTAACCTGCAGCCAATTGTTTACGCCCCTGAGACCCTGCTCGACTATCAGGCCAGCTATAACTTCGGCAATGGTTTTGATGTGGTCTTCTCCATTAGCAACCTGACCAATGAGCCCAACCGCAGCTATATGTTTGATGAAAACCTGCCGCGTACGCTGCAGTGGTTTGGTCGCACCTTCTACCTGGGGGGCAACTATACCTTCTAATAAAGCCCCGCAGTGTTTGCGCACAGGTGTGTGTAAATACCGCGGGATAAAGGCTTTTAAAAAGGAGTTAAAAAATTACCCCGGCGCAATCTGCCGGGGTGAAAAAAGCCGCTATTTCAGCGGCTTTTTATTTTTTTGTGCTCTGCCAGATTCTGGCGAATTTTCGCTGATTTACAGGTGTTAACGGGTGAACCTATGAAATTGATGTTGCGGCTGATCTTGCGCTTTATGCTAATGGCTCTGTGGCTTTTTCCCTGTGTCAGCGGGGCACAGCTGCAGGAGCAAGCAGCAGCGGAAAATCCAGCGCCGCAGGCGCCGCAACTGCACGTGATTTATACCTATTCCAAAGAGTTAATTGGCGAGCTGCTGGCGGCGTTTGCCCGCGAAAATCATTTGCAACTCAAGGCGGAGTTCAAAGAGCAAAATGCTTTGAAAGCCGAAATTCTCGGCATGGTGGAGCAGAATAAAACCCCCGATGCCATCATCATGCCCGCGGACCATGTCGGCCTGCACGGCTTTGTCCATTACTCGCTGCTGAATACCCAGATGTTCCACACTGCATTGCCCGAGCGCCTGTGGGATTCGGCGCGCAGCGATGGCCAGATTTACGGCGTGCCGCTGCTGCAGGGCAATCACCTGATGCTTTATTACAACAAAAGTCTGGTCAGCAAGGCCGCGACCAGCTGGCAGGAGTTACTTGAGCAAAAAACGCAGCTGCAAGCCAAGGGCATAAGCGCTATCGCCTGGAGTTATGAAGAGGCCTATTGGTTTTTGCCGTTCCTCGGCGGCTATGGCGGCTGGCCTTTGGTGGATGGCAAGGTGCAGTTAAATACCCCGGCCATGGAGGCGGCCATTACTTTTTACAAAGGCCTTTACGATCAGCAAATTCCCTATCCCGATTGCAGTTACCAATGCGCGGTAAATTTATTTAAAGCTGGCAAAGTGGCCTACACCATCAATGGCGATTGGATCGGCAGTGAATTTGAATCTGCGCTGGGCGATAAGCTGGGGGTGAGCGCCATTCCCGCCGCTGAAGGTCATAAATTAATTCCCACCTTTTCCACCCATGTGCTGGCCTTCCCCAACAACAGCCTGGAGGGCCCCAAACGCGCCCAGTTGCTCGCCCTGGCCAACTATCTGCAAAGTGAAAAAGTGCAACAGGCCCTTTGGCAGAAGGGCGGAGCCATACCGGTAAACCCCGCCGCCCTGGCCAAGGCCAAAGCCAATGCCACAGGCTATAGGGTGCAGATGCTGGCGTTAATGGAGGATACCCGGTCGCTGCCGGCGGATCAGCAGATGACATTTATTTGGGATGTGATCGGCAAGGGTTTTATCCGCTACCGCGAGGGTGCATTGAGCGCACCCGCCGCCGCCCAGTACATGCAAAAGCTCGCCGAGCGTTATATCCGCAATGCTCAGCGCGAGCAGCAGGGCGGGGCGCCAGCGCCGTGAGTTGCGCTTTTATCTATAGCGTTGTTTTGCAATTGCGCCGCGCTGCACCTAGGCTGGACAGAAATAAGTTAAATAAAACTCTGTGAACACTATGGCGCTAAAAAGTTTTCGCCGCAGCCTGCTCGGTTTGGTGTGGGCGGCGGTAACTATCCCGGTGTTTATTCTGGTGGCCTATCAGCTGCGCGATGACTATCAAAATCGCATGGCCTCAGATCAGCGCGAGCTAGCCCACGCCGCCGAGCGCGCCAGCTTTACCCTGTCTCAATCGCTGCGCCAGTTGCTTACCGATCTGGATCGAATCGCCAGCGACGGCGCGGTTATTCGCTCCCTGGCCATGCCCATTCTCAGCCCGGTAACGGTTAAAAAAATCGAAGAGTTTATGGGCCGCAACCCGGCGGCGGTGAGTGTGATGCTGATCGACAAGGAGCTCTTCCCGGTGGAAGTGCTGCCAAGCCAGGTACTGGCGCTGAATATGAGCCCCTATGAAGATTTTCTTGCCAGCCTGGTGGATGCCCCGGAAGTGATTCGCGACCCGCGCCCGCGGCTGTTTATCCCCGACCCAAGCGCGCCTGGGGCGGCAGCGGCGGAAGTGCTTACGCCATTGGGAGTAAAAATTTCCAATTACCAGCCGGTGTTTGTGCGCCCGATCCTGGTGGCGGGCAACTCCATCAGCAAACCCTTTCAGGTGGACGGCCTGCTGCTGATTAATCTCAGCCTGGAAAAACTTATGGCCGACCTGGCAGAGGCCGGGCAACTGGATTTTGACTGGGTGCAACTGAGCAATGCCAAGCAGCAGGTATTTGCCAAAGGCGATGCTGAGCAGCTTAACCACCGCGAG
>CBIMZH010000015.1:0-13265 GCA_966248255.1 uncultured Cellvibrio sp. | reverse complement strand
TTGCCTGAGTCTGTAGCAATTGCCAATCTCGCCGCAGGTATAGTGGTGGGTAAGCTGGGGACCGCCAGTATCACTGCTCTGGAGCTGCGCCGTGCTATTTTTGAAGAGCAGGGCTACGAAGGTGGCGCTGTTACTCAGGAGCAGTTACTGCGCGGTTTGGCCGAGGCTCGCTATCAGGGGGAAACGATTGTTTTCACCAACGGCTGTTTCGATATTATTCATGCGGGCCATGTTGGCTACCTCGAAGAGGCGCGCAAGTTGGGCTCTCGCCTGGTAGTTGCCGTTAATAGCGATGCCTCGGTGAAACGGCTTAAAGGCGATGGCCGCCCGATCAATAGCCTGGAGCGACGCATGGCGGTATTGGCAGCCTTGGGCGCCGTGGATTGGGTGGTGGCTTTTGATGAGGATACGCCTGAGCGGTTATTGCAGAGCATTAAACCGGACGTGCTGGTTAAAGGCGGCGACTACAGCGAGAATCAAGTGGTGGGTGCGCCTATAGTTCGCGCCTATGGCGGCCAGGTAAAAGTGCTTAGCTTTTTTGATAATTGTTCGACTACGTCCATTGTTAATAAGCTGCGCAAGCAAGCACTTTAGTTTGCACTGCAATATCTGAAAATAAAAAAGGCCGCATTGAGCGGCCTTTTTTATTGCCTTAAAAATTAAGCGGCCAATTCCAGAATCTGACGCGAATCCTCGGGTGTGATATCGCCGTGCTCGCCCAATTGCAGCAGGTTGTGTTTAACCAGCATGTCTACCAGCTTGGGAATAGATTCGCGGCCAACACCATAGCCACTTAAGCGAGTGGGGGTGCCCATCTGTTCAAAGAAGTTGCGCGTAGCGTCAATAGTGGCGTCGATCAAAGCTTCTTCATTGCTTTGTGTTAAGCCCCAGACGCGGCGGCCAAACTGCACCAGCTTGGCGTGCTTTTGTTTGCGCTGATGCTGCATAACGGCGGGCAGCACCACGGCCAGAGTTTGCGCGTGATCCAGGCCGTGCATGGCGGTCAGTTCGTGGCCGATCATATGGGTCGCCCAGTCTTGCGGTACACCCACACCAATCAAGCCGTTAAGAGCCATAGTTGCGGCCCACATCACATTGGCGCGCACGTCATAATTGTTTGGCTCTTTAAGTGCTTTGGGACCCTCTTCTACCAGCGTCATCAACAGGCCTTCAGCAAATCTATCCTGAACTTTTGCATCCACTGGATAGGTAAGGTACTGCTCCATAATGTGCACAAACGCATCGACCACGCCGTTGGCAATTTGCCGCGGGGGCAGGCTGTAAGTGGTGGTGGGGTCGAGTACGGCAAATTGTGGGTAAACCAGCGGGCTGCCGAAGGCGAGTTTTTCCTGAGTCGCCGCTTTGGTGATAACCGAGTTGCCGTTGCTCTCTGTACCTGTGGCTGGCAGTGTCAGTACACAGCCCAATGGCAGCGCCGAGGTTATGGGCGCGTGTTTGGCGAGAATATCCCAAGGCTCACCGGCAAAATTTACAGCGGCGGCAATCAGCTTGGTGCCGTCTATGACACTGCCACCGCCAACCGGCAGCAAAAAGTCGATTTGTTTCTCTTTAACCAAGGCCACAGCCTGCATCAGAGTTTCGTAATGGGGGTTGGGCTCAATGCCGCCAAATTCAAACCAGGTTTTGCCCTCCAGGGCTTTGGCTACCTGATCGTAAACGCCATTCTTTTTAATTGAGCCGCCGCCATAGGTGACCAGCACGCGGGCATTAGCCGGGACCAAGCTGGCCAGTTCTTTTATCTGGCCTTCACCAAAAACAATTTTGGTGGGGTTGGAAAACGTAAAATTTTGCATGGGTTTTCTCCTTGGCTGCTTGGGCAGCGTTTTAGCTAGAGCTGAATAAACCTGATTGCGGAGTTACGCAACCTCAGGGGAGTTCTATAAATATTTGCTGATCGCGCTCGCTGAGTTTGAGTGGGCGCAACTTTTGTCCGGCACAGGGGCCGGCAACGCATTTGCCGGTTTCAATAACGAATAGCGCATTGTGATTGGCGCACTGGATCATGCTCTGACTTAAATCCAGAAATTGATGTTCTACCCACTCCAGCGGGATACCCAAGTGCGGGCAGGCATTGCTGTAGGCAAAGCAGCGTCCGCCTTTGCGCAAAATAAAAAACTTGTGCCCGCTGAGTTCAAAGCCGCGACTGCTGGCCTCGGCGAGTTCGGCAGAGTTGCACACAAAAACTTCGCTCATAAGTTTATTCGCTGCCGCCAGTGCGCGGCGCCGCCAGAGTGATTTTAGCCGTGCGCAATTTGCCATTGCGCACATAACTCAGGGTGACCTTATCGCCGGGGTGATAATTTTCCAGGGTGCTGAGCAGCTGGTCATCATTGGCAATGGGGTGATCGTTAATAGCGACAATAATATCGCCCAGGCTGATTTGTCCCCAGCCGTTGCGCCGCGCGCCTTCCAATCCAATTTGCGCCGCTGGCGAGTTGGGTTCCACGCGCAAAATGGGTACGCCCTCAATTCCAATTTGCTGCGCCCACTGATCCGGCGCTACGGCTATGCCCAGTACCGGTCGCACCAGGCGGCCATGGCTAATCAGTTCGGGCACCACTTCTTTTACGGTATTCACCGGAATGGCAAAGCCAATCCCGGCGCTGGCGCCGCTGGGGCTGTAGATCATGGTGTTAATACCGATCAACTCGCCCTTGGAGTTAAGTAATGGGCCGCCGGAATTGCCCGGGTTAATGGCGGCATCAGTTTGAATCACATTGGCAATTTTGCGTTGATTAGGCGATTCAATTTCGCGCCCCAGGGCACTGACAACGCCGGTGGTAAGGGTGGCGTCCAGGCCAAAGGGGTTGCCAATGGCCAGCACCTTGCGCCCCACGCGCAATTGCGCAGAGTCGCCCAGGGGCAGGGCTTTAAGTTTTTCGTCGGGCGCCTGAATTTTTAATACGGCTATATCGCGCTCGGGGGCCAAGCCCACCACCTCTGCTGGCCAGTTGCTCTGATCCTGCAGGGTGATCATGATTTTGCGTGCGCCTTCAACCACGTGGAAGTTGGTGACTATGTAGCCCTGGTCGCTCCATACGAAGCCGGTGCCAGAGCCGCGCGGTACAGTCACCAGGTCGAAGGAGTAAGGATCGCGCGCCAGCTGCTGGTTGGTTACAAAGACTACGCTGGGACGCGCAGCTTCAAACACCTGAATGCTGTTTTGTTCATCATCAGTGGCAAATTCAGCACTGGCGGGGGCCGCCAGGCTGGCCCCCAAACCCAATGCCAAAATCAGTTGCTGCCAGAGCTTCATTGCACCTCCTTGATTGGTGTGGGCTATTAGGCCTTTTGCAGGGCTTCAATACGCTGTGCCAGAGGCGGGTGGCTGGCAAACAGATCACGCACCCCGCCGCTAATACCAAAGGCTTTCATACTGCTGGGCATTTGCACTTCAACACCGGCATTGGACTCTGCCTGGAGTCGCTGCAGGGCGCGGATCATGGCGCCTTTGCCCGCCAGATGGGCACCGGCGGCATCGGCACGGTATTCGCGGTAGCGCGAGAAAGCGGCTACCACCATGGACGCCAGTACGCCGAGAACCAGTTCGGCCACCATGGTCGCTACCCAGTAGCCAATGCCTGGGCCTGAGGATTCGCGGTTGCCGCTCAGAGCGCGATCCACGGTAGAGCCAATAATGCGGGCGAAGAACATGACAAAAGTGTTTACCACACCCTGCAGTAAGCTCAGGGTGACCATGTCGCCATTGGCCACGTGGCCAATTTCGTGGCCGAGTACAGCGCGCACTTCATCGCGATCAAAGCGCTGCAGCAGCCCCTGGCTCACCGCCACCAGGGCGTCATTGCGGTTCCATCCGGTGGCAAAAGCATTGGACTCCTGCGCTGGGAAAATACCGATTTCCGGGGTTTTGATACCGGCTTCGCGGGCCAGTTCGGTGACTGTCTCCACCAGCCAGCGTTCATCGGCGTTGCGCGGCTGTTCGATCAGCTGCACACCCATGCTGCGCTTGGCCATAAATTTGGATAAAAACAGCGAGATAAATGAGCCGACAAAGCCGAACACGGCGCAGATTATCAGCAGCGAAGTCAGGTTTTGGCCGCCGGGGCCATGGGCTGAGGTGCCAATCCCTAAAAGGTTGAGAACCACCCCTGCAACTAAAAGCACGGCAAGGTTAGTCAGCAGGAACAGACCAATGCGCAACACGATAGACACTCCTAAAAAGGTAAGTTGTAAGCCTTTGCTAAAAGGCCAACCTAATATGTGTGCGCGCGGGCGTATTTCAATAAGGAATTGCGTTAAGAAAAGAAAAACGGCCGCACTAAGGCGGCCCAAGCAACCGTGATTAGCCGGGAGCCAGGGGTAGTCTGGCTCCCTTAGCAGGGCAATTATCGACTTGCAGGAAGATAAGAGACCGGCGTGTCGCGTGAAGGGAGAAGCATCACTTGACGATTCAAATGATATTTATTCTCATTTGAATCGTCAAGTGTTTTTGAGATTAATTCTTATTTGGGTGTTAGGGGTTGGCGCTCTGCTGTTCTTTCAAGTCGCGCAGCTGGCCATTTAACTGGTTGATTTTGGCGGCCATCTCTTCGATCAGGCCCAGGCAGATTTGCGGTTGATAGTCGATCAGCTGGATAAACTCCTCTTTGGGAACCGCCAGCAGGCTGCAGTCGCTGGTGGCTACCACCGAGGCCATACGCGCCTGGCGGGTAAATACGGCGAGGGCGCCAAAGATCTCGTTGGGGCTGACCTCGCCCACTTTAACGCCGTCGTGCACGGCATCGGCGCTGCCTTCCAGCAGGGTGTAAACCCGGTCGGCTGTATCGCCCTGGCGGATAATGGTTTCGCCGGCGCTAAAGTGCAGAAAGCCGGCACTGGGTTGAAAGGGGGCGCGAATTTCCTGCGCCAGCGCCTGTTCGTAAAAGCTTTGATAGCAGAGTAAATAGTGCGCCCAGTGACGCTGCAGCTTGGCGCTGCTGTTGACGTGATTGACCAGGCTGTCGCGCTCGTAAACTGCAACCTGGGCGGGCAGAGTCAGGCGCCATTCGCCGCTAGGCAGGTTGAGGCTGCGCGGCAGCCCGAGCAAATCGCCCGCCTCAAAATGCATAACCAGTTTGCCGCGCACATAGTAGTCCGCCTGGCCGTCGACCAGGCGAAGCAGTTGGGTGTTGGGGCGCTGGGCAAAAAGGTCGGAGGTAATGGCAACCGATTCAACCTGGCCAAGGGGCAGGTCGGCGCAAATCAGCTGGGTGAGGGCCTGAAGTTTCTCGGCCAATTGGGTGAGTTCTTGGGTGTGGTGCGATGGCAGTTGCATAGTCCCCTCAGTGGATCGCCATGGAGCATAAAATCATGCCAGCCATAGTCTAGTCAGTTGCGAGGAAAAAACTGCGCGCCAACCCTCGTTATTCCCGTTAGGCAGTAACCTGATTCAGGCTGCCATCGACTTCGCCATCGGCTTCCATAACCAGCTGACGTTTCAAATCGGGTGAAAGATCGTTCCAATGAATATCCAGTAAAGCTCCCTGAAGCGCGTAAAGCATAACCTTGGATACGTTAATATCGCGCGCCTTAATGCGTTTATAGGCCTCAACTGCGCCCGTTCGCTTAAGGTCGGCATAGGTGTTTATACCTATGGCGCGCAAAATGTTTACCGATGCCATGCCCAAATTTTTTAATTGCAACAACTCACTATGACCCTGCGTCATAATTCGCTAGCTCCTTGTATTTATGCTTTTGTAATCTTGTAAAAATGTTCCATTTGCGTTGTTTGCCTATCTTACATACTCGATAGTTGTACGCAATCGGTTTCGTGTTACCGAGAAGAGAATCACGACAAACAGTAGGGAATCGCGACAAATGGCGACAAGTTTATGTTCTTAATTCCTATAAAACCGATATGTAATAACTATGGAACCGAATACATTTGACTTAACAGCGGCTCAGGCTCTGGGCTTGGAAGAGCGCCAGTTGGCTGTGATGGCGGGCGGTGAGCACCGTTTGCTACCTCCAGTGCTGGCGGCGTTGACGCGGCTGCAGCTGGCCGCAGCCAAGGCGGGTTTTGAGCTTCAGGTGGCGAGCAGCTTTCGCAGTTTTGAACGCCAGTTAGCGATTTGGAATGGCAAGGCGCTGGGCCAGCGGCAGGTGTTGGACTCAGCGGGTCAGCCGCTGGATATAAGCGCTATGAGCGATGTTGAACTTATGTGGGCAATTCTGCGCTGGTCGGCGCTGCCCGGTGCCTCGCGCCATCACTGGGGGACAGATCTGGATGTTTATGACGCTTCGCGTATGGCCCCGGGTTATCAACTGCAGCTGACCCGCGCCGAATGTGAAGGCGATGGCCCCTGCAGCGAGTTTCACGCCTGGCTGAGCACTGAGCTGGGCAGTGGCAATAGCGGCTTTTATCGCCCCTACGATCAGGATCGCGGTGGCGTAGCACCAGAGCCCTGGCATTTGAGCTATGCGCCCCTGGCGCAGCAGTGCGAGCGCTTGCTAACGCTGGAGTTGCTGGAGCAGCAGATACTGGTCACAGATATTCAACTCAAGCCCGCTATACTCGCCAGCCTGCCCGAGATCTACCGGCGCTTTGTGTGTCTCGCGGATTTAGGTTGAATTTCCTTTTCATTGATTGATCGCGCCTTGTTTGATTGCGCCTCCAGGAGACCCAGTGGAACCTTCACTTGCTTTAACCGAGCCGCCAGCCCAGGTGCGAAAATCTGCCGGTATCTGGAGCTGGATGTTTTTTGATTGGGCGGCCCAGCCTTTTTTCACCCTGGTACTCACCTTTATTTTTGGCCCCTATTTCGCCTCGCGCCTGGCGCAAGACGCCGTGACCGGGCAGGCCGCCTGGGGTTACACAGTCACTATTTCGGGGCTGATTATTGCCCTGATGTCGCCGCTTCTGGGCGCAATTGCCGATGCCAGCGGCCCGCGCAAACCCTGGATTGGCTGTTTTGCGTTAATCAAAATCAGTTCGCTCATGCTGCTCTGGTTTGCAGCCCCTGGCTCTGACCTATGGCTGCCGATGCTCTGCGTTATTTGCGCTACTGTGGCGGCCGAGTTCTCCATCGTATTTAACGATTCGATGATGCCGCGGCTGCTGCCGCCGGAGCAGATTGGCCGGGTGTCCAACCAGGCCTGGGCACTGGGCTATATCGGCGGGCTGGTAGCTCTGTTTGCGGTGTTGCTGCTGCTCGCCGCCAACCCGCAAACGGGTAAAACCCTGCTTGGCATACCGGCGCTCTTTGGGCTGGACCCGGCGCTGGGTGAAGATGCGCGCATTACCGGCCCGCTGGCGGCCATCTGGTATTTAATTTTTGTCCTGCCGATGTTTTTGTTTACCCCCGATAGCCACAGTCGCAGCGCCCTGGTGCCGGCAGTTAAGCGCGGTTTACGCGAGCTGGTGAGCACCCTGGCGGAGCTAAAACAGCGGCGCGGCCTGCTGCGCTTTTTGCTGGCGCGCATGACCTATCAGGATGGCGTTAACGGTCTGCTCGCCCTGGGCGGTACCTTTGCCGCAGGCATGTTTGGCTGGCAGACGCTGGAGATGGGGCTCTACGGTATTATGCTGTTGGTGGTCGCCATCGGTGGCTGCTACATGGCCAGTTGGCTGGATGGTCGCCTTGGCTCCAAGGTGGTGGTGTGTGTGAGTTTGGTGTGTTTGCTGATCGCGACCCTGGGAATTATCTCCACCGGCCCTGGTTATACCCTGTTTGGTCTTATGCCTTTGTCGCTGGCCGATTCCGGTGGTGCTTTCGGCACTGCGGCGGAGAAGGCCTATATCCTGTTTGGCGCTTTGGTGGGCCTGGCGTTTGGCCCGGTGCAGGCCAGCTCTCGCTCTTATATGGCGCGCAGTGTCGGCGCCGATGAGGCGGGGCGCTACTTCGGCCTCTATTCCCTCGCGGGTCGCGCCACCTCCTTTTTAGCCCCCATGAGCGTCGCCAGCCTCACTCTTTGGGCGGATTCGGCGCGCATTGGCATGGCCGCGCTGCTGGTGTTTTTACTGCTGGGTTTTGTCATTTTGTTGAAATCTCCCTATCCGGCCTCACATAGAGTGCCTTCAAGCCAATGATGTAGAGGCATTTATGCTGGTGATATTTGATTGCGATGGAGTCCTGGTGGACAGTGAAACTCTTTCGGCGGAGGTGCTTAGCCGCTGCTTTATCGCCGAGGGACTGCCGCGCAGCGCCCAGGCGGTAATTGAAACCTATCGCGGTAAATCCGTGCCCGACTGTGTGGTGATTGCCACTGAAGAGCTGTCACAGCTGCCCAGCTGGCAGGCGTTAAGTGAAGGTGAGCGGCAAACCCGCGGCGCCGAGTTCTGGCGGCATATGCAGCTGGAAACCCTGGAGGCCTGCAAGCGCGAGCTGGAGCCAATCCCCCATGTCGAGCCAGTGCTGCAAGCGCTGCAAAACAAGCAGGTACCTTTTTGCGTGGCCTCCAATGGCAAGCATGAGAAGATGGCTGTCACTTTGGTGAAAACCGGGTTGATGGATTACTTTGTTGGCAATATTTTCAGCTTTGAGGATGTGGTGCGCGGCAAGCCGGCGCCGGATCTGTTTCTGCATGCCGCCAAAACCATGGGCGTTGCCGCGAGTAGCGCTATAGTGGTGGAGGATTCGCTCACCGGCATTCAGGCGGCGCTGGCGGCAGGCATGCGCCCTCTGGCCTATTGCCCCCCTGAAGCGGATGGCCATGACAATGTGCTGCTGCCGCAGGTGCGCGCCCTGGGGGTGGAGCACTTTACCTCCATGACCCAGTTGTCCGGACTGATTTTTAACTAATTATTTAAAGCGTATTAACTGAATGGGCGTTATCCCCAGCTCAGGAGTCAGGCTATGATCCCCAACCTTTCACTTGAATCAGCCGCAGCCCAGGTCGCGGATGTCTGGGGCCAAATACGCCTGGAGGCAGAGCAGGCCAGCGCTGATGAACCGGTGCTGGCCAGCTTTTATCACGCCACCATTCTCAATCACGCCTGCTTTGCCGATGCCCTGAGTTTTCACCTGGCCAATCAGCTCGACAGCCAGGCGCTGCCGGCTATGTTGCTGCGCGAAGTGTTTCAGCAGGCGATGGCCGCCGATACACAGATAGAAGCGGCCATGCTTGCCGACATTCGCGCCCACCGCGAGCGCGACCCGGCCTGCAATCGCTTTTGCATGCCGTTTTTGTTTTTTAAGGGCTATCACGCGCTGCAATCCTGGCGCATTGCTCACTGGCTCTGGGGCCAGGGGCGCAATGCCCTGGCGCTCTATTTCCAAAACCAGATTTCGCAGCGTTTTGATGTGGATATTCACCCGGGCGCACGCATAGGTCGCGGTATAATGATCGACCATGCCACTGGCGTGGTGATAGGTGAAACCACGGTGATCGAGGACGATGTATCCATGCTGCACAGCGTTACCCTGGGCGGCAGCGGCTGCGCTAAAACCGATCGCCACCCTAAAATTCGCAGGGGCGTGTTGATTGGTGTTGGGGCAAAAATCCTCGGCAATATCGAGGTGGGCGAGGGCGCTAAAATCGGCGCAGGCAGTGTGGTGCTGGAGTCAGTCGCGCCCCACACCACTGTGGCCGGGGTACCAGCAAAACCCATAGGCAAACCGGGGGTTGATGCCCCGGCGCTTAATATGGATCACCATCTTAACGAAGAGAACGACGGCTGAACTCAGGTGCGTAATTGGGTTTAGTGAGTTGCTAGGCTTGGTGTCTGGGCAACTCCACATTACTGCGGCCATCCTGCAGCCAGCTGAGTACCGCTTCGCGGCCGCGCAGCATAGCCTCGTAATGGGCGATCATTTGTGGATTGGGGCGCGCCTGGCGTCTCATGCAGGCGATGCGATCAGTTAAAAAGGCAATGTCCTGCTCAATCTTGACGCGATCCAGCGGCATGCCATCGTCCGCGGGCAATCTGTGGCTGGGTGAATGAGGCAGCATAGTCAACTCCAGTCTGGTGATGGCTAAATCATGGTCTGCAGCCAGACCCTGTGCCTGGCTGAGCCCAGTATGCGCGGCATTAAAATCCCTTGCTACAGGTTACCAAGATTAATTGGTTACAAGCTGCCCCTGTGCTTATCGCAATTTACCCTTCTTAATTTTTAACTGATGTCGCGCCTGCTTGCCTGCAATTTTGGCCGTGCAGTATCTGTCTTGTTTGGCGCTGCAGCCTGTGTTCAGGTTGATAGATGCTATCATCCCTCTAGTTTGATTTTTCTGGCCAGGGCAATGGCTGAATTCAATTTCAATAATGAGTGGCACAAGTATGAGTGAGTCAGGCTTCGATATTATTTTTCGTGGCGACATAGTAATTGGCCATCAATTGGCTGAGGTTAAGCTGCGCTTGCAGCAGTTGTTTAAAACCGATGCCGCCAAAATTGATGCGCTCTTTACTGGCCGCCCGGTGCCGCTCAAGCGCAATCTCGATGAGGCCACCGCCAATAAATACCGCGATGTACTGACCAAGGCTGGCGCCCTGGTGCAAGTGGTGGCCGCCGGTAGCGTAAATACCACGCCTAAGCCAGCGGCCAAGCCTGCTGCTCGTCCCCAGCCAGCACCTGTGCAGTCAGCGCCAAGCGAGCCTGAGGTTGCTGCTCCTATAGCTGCGGCAGCTGTTGCACCTGCAACTCAGGCCCCTGGCGGATGGAGCCTGGCACCTGCAGGCAGCGACCTGCTTGCCGCCGAACAGCGCCCGCAGATTACACCTGTGCAGGTGGACACTAGCGCACTCAGTTTGCGCGAGCAGAGCGGTAATCTGCTTGACGCTAATGAGGTGCATCATCAGCCAGATGCCCAGGTGGCCGTGCCCAATTTTTCTGTGGCAGAGGCGGGCGCGGACTTAATTAACGCCGATGAAAAAATGGATTTGCCGCTGATGGAAATTGATGTTGAGGATTGGGCTATTGCCCCTGCAGGCAGCGATCTGCTCCTTGAGACTGAGCGTCAGCAAGTGGAACCAGTGAAGGTAGATACCAGTCAACTGAATATCGCCCCAGTGGGCAGTGACCTGGGTCAGCTTAAATCCCAGGCGGCCCCGCTAAACCCGGATATCAGTGGGCTTAAATTGGTGGATGAGGGGCGCTAGTCTGCTCGGGCACCTGGCTAACGGCGTTGCCAGCTATGCCGCATCGCTAAAAGCTACTCAGTTTCGCTAAGGAGAATCTATGAAACTCGTATTAAAAATTCTGGCTGGCCTTATCGCGCTGGTGGTCATTGCGCTGGTGTTGCTGGTCACTTTGGTTAACCCCAATCAATTTAAACCCAAAATCGAATCGCTCGCCAAAGATCAGGGCATCGCCTTGCAGCTCAATGGCGATTTAAGCTGGGCGCTCTGGCCGAGTTTGGGTATGAATATCGCCGGGGTAAAGGTTGCCGCCCTGGCGACACCGGAGCAGCCCATTGCTGAGCTGCACAGCGCCAGCCTGATGCTCGCACTTATGCCGCTGTTGCACGGCGAGTTCCGCGTCGATCATGTACTGGTAGACGGCGCCGCCGTGCATTTGGCGCTGGATAAAAATGGCAAGGGGAACTGGGAGGCATTGACTCAGGCGCAGAAAAATCCTGCGGCTCAGGCATCCGCACCTGCTACAGAGAAAACGCTTGATGAAGCAGCGGCCAGCGGCACAGCGCTGAACTTGGAAGTAAAACGCATCAGCCTGCACAACGCCGCCCTGGATTATCGCGATGCGGCCAGTGGTCAAAACATTCAGCTCAGCGAGCTCAATCTCGACCTGCTCGACGTCAATACCCAGGGCCAGCCCTTTAGCCTGGATTTAAGCTGGTTGCTACAAATTGCCCAGCAAAATAGCGCCGATAAATTGCAGTTGGCGGGCAAGCTGCACAACAGCATCAGCCTCGATAGCAGCTTCAATAATCTGACTCTGGCCGATGGTGATCTGGAGTTAACTCTGACAGCTAAAGACTCGGTAAACATTGCCAGCAAATACAACCTGGCCGTTAAGGATTTGCAACAAGAGCTCAGCTATCAGGGCAAGCTGGAATTGCAGCCGCTCAACCTGCGCCAGCTGCTTGCCGCCTTTGGCGCCGAGCTGCAAACCGCCAATGGCGATGCGCTAAAAAGTTTTTCGCTGGCGACTGACTTGCAGGGCGATAGCAAACAAGCGCAATTAACCAATCTCGCTTTAACTCTCGACAAAACTCACTTTAAGGGTGCTCTAAGTACGGTGTTTGCCACTCAAGCGCATAAAGTGGATTTGCAAGGTGACAGCATCAATGTCGACGACTATTTAGCGCCCAAATCTGAGCAGCCAGCCGCAGCATCCAGCGCGCCCGCTGAGGATACGCCGCTGCCGCTGGAGCCGCTGCGCAGCCTCAACCTGGATGCCAAGCTCGGCCTGGAGCAGATGCAATTTAATAACCTGCAGCTGGCCGCGATAAAGCTCAGTGTTAAAGCCAAAAAAGGTGTGATAGATCAAAACCTCAATGCCCAGGCTTACAAGGGCGCTATTGCCTTTAGCAGCCACACAGATGCGCGCGCCGATCAGGCCAAAATGAATTTTGATGGTGGTGTCCAGGGTTTTGAACTGGAGCCCTTTTTAAAAGCCTTGAAACCAGAGAGTGAACTGGGTTTAACCGGCGCGATTGAGGCCAAAGCCCAGGGCAACACCAGCGGCGCCAGTGTTAATCAATTCATGGATGCCATGGATGCCACGGCGAATTTTTCCGGTGCCCAGGTGCGCATGTCGCCACTGAATATCGAGCAGCAATTTTGCAAGCTGGTAAATCTGGTGGCCCAGGGCAGCAGCGAAGAAGTGACCTGGGACAGCTTTACCGAAATGCGCCAGCTCAATGGCAATCTGGTGTGGAAGGACAAGGTGATTAACCTGCAAAGCTTTAATGCCGGGGTATCGCAATTGCTGCTCGCCAGTACCGGGCAAATCAATCTGGGATCGGGCAAGTATGAATTCAAACTGCCGTTTAAACTCACCGAGGCCAGCGCCAACGCCAGCTTAAAAGGTTGCAGTGTCGGCACCGAGAACTACTGGCTGGATCGCAGCCTGTCGCTGCTGCGCTGTAAGGGCGCCTTTGGTGCGATTGATCCACTTAAGGATTGCGGTTTTGACAAGTCCGGCCTGGCCTCGCTGACCAAGGATTTCGCCGAGTACAAACTGCGCGAAAAACACGGTGCCAAAATCGATGCCGCCGAGCAAAAGCTCAAAGATCAAAAACAAAACCTGCTCGACAAAGCCAGCGAAAAACTGGGCAACGATGAAAAAGCCACCAAACCCAAGGATCTGCTCAATAACTTTTTGAAAAAGAAGCTGAGTGGCGAC
>CBIMZH010000014.1:0-13424 GCA_966248255.1 uncultured Cellvibrio sp. | reverse complement strand
TTGGGGAAACCAGGGTTACCGCCACCGTCGGAGCCGAGACATACAGCGCAGTTGTTTACAAACAGGCGGCCGCCCATTTTCAACGCCGCAGGATTGGTCGCCAATTGCTCGATGGGCATCTTGCTGTATTCGCCGTAGGTACTGGCGTACTTCGTCTCGTCTTTGGCTTGATCAGCACGCAGCTCACCAACCGAGGTCCAACCCAACATACCTTTCCAGGTGCCCATGCCCGGGTAGGCAATCAAATAGGCGAAGGCGAACAGAAAGGTAAGCACGAACAACAGGAACCACCAGCGCGGCAGCGGGTTGTCATACTCTTCAATGCCATCGTATTCATGGCCAGTGGTTTTAGGCTCGCCAGTATCATCGCCAACAACGGCTTTTTTACGGTTAGCGAACAATACCCAAATCAAAAGTATCAGGTTGGTGGATGTGAGAACAATTACCCAACCGCTCCAAAAATTACTCATAATTATTTCCGCTCTTCTCGATGATCTTGATCATCTGTTTGCTTTTCTTGCACTTCATCGGCAAAGGGTAACTGCGCATCTTCATCGAAGCGGCGTTTAAGTTTGGGTGAAAAAGCCCAAATACACACACCGAAAAACGCGATGGTTACCAGTACCGTTGAAATGGCGCCCCATGTACCTATATCCATGGATTAACGCTTCTCTTTAAGCAACAGACCCAGGTTTTGCATATACGCCACCAGGGCATCAATTTCATAAACACCTTTAACTTGCTTCTCGGCACCGGCGATATCGTCGTCAGTATAGGGGACACCTACAGAGCGCAACGCACGCATTTTGTCAGCTGTGTGCTTGCCATCCAGCTTGTTATCAAACAGCCAGGGGAAAGACGGCATAATTGACTCAGGCACCACGATACGTGGGTTGAACAGGTGAACCTTGTGCCAGTCATCCGAATAACGACCGCCAACGCGAGCCAAATCTGGACCAGTGCGCTTGGAGCCCCAAAGGAAGGGGTGTTCGTATACGGATTCACCGGCCACAGAGTAGTGACCATAGCGTTCAACTTCTGCGCGCAGTGGGCGCACCATCTGAGTGTGACAAACGTGGCAGCCTTCGCGGATATAAATATCGCGGCCTTCAAGTTGAACAGCATTCAGAGGTTTTAAGCCTTCAATGGGTGTAGTGGTTTGCTTGATAAAGAACTGCGGAACTATTTCAACCAAGCCACCGAAACTGATGGCCACAACCATCAGAACCGTCATCAAGCCTATATTTTTTTCTACTATCTCATGACCTTTCATGGCATTCCCCTTAGACAGCTGGCGCCTGAGTTGCTTGGGAAGCTTCAGAATCTGAAGCCTGGTTGGCTGCTTTTATCGTGCGGTAAGTGTTGTAACCCATCACCAGCATACCGGTGAGGAAGAAAGCACCACCAATAAGGCGCATGATGTAACCGCCTTTGCTGAACACCACGACTTCAATAAAGCTATAGGTCAAGCTGCCATCCGGGTTAAAGGCGCGCCACATCAAGCCTTGACCAATACCGTTAATCCACATAGCAACCACGTAAAGTACGGTGCCTACAGTCGCCAGCCAGAAGTGCAGATTGATCCACTTAACGCTGTACATATCTTCGCGGTTATAGAGTTTCGGAATCATGTGATAAACAGCACCGATAGAAATCATCGCAACCCAGCCCAGCGCACCTGAGTGCACGTGACCCACGGTCCAGTCGGTGTCATGCGACAGAGCATTTACGTTTTTGATAGCCATCATTGGGCCTTCAAAAGTAGACATACCATAGAAAGACAGGGCAACAACCAGGAAGCGCAGGGTTGGGTCGGTGCGCAGTTTGTGCCAGGCGCCATTGAGGGTCATGATGCCGTTGATCATACCGCCCCAGCTTGGAGCCAACAGAATCAGCGACATAACCATACCCAGTGACTGAGTCCAGTCAGGCAGTGCTGAATAGTGAAGGTGGTGAGAACCAGCCCAAATGTACAGAGAGATCAGTGCCCAGAAGTGCACGATAGACAGCTGGTAGGAGTAAACGGGGCGACCCGCTTGCTTGGGTACAAAGTAGTACATCATGCCGAGGAAGCCGGCAGTCAGGAAGAAACCTACGGCGTTGTGTCCATACCACCACTGCACCATGGCATCAGCGGCACCGGCATAGGCGGAGTAGGATTTCCACATGGTTACAGGCACAGCGGCGGAGTTAACAATATGCAGCACCGCGACAGTGACAATAAAACCACCGTAGAACCAGTTTGCTACATAAATGTGCGAGGTTTTACGCTTGATGATCGTACCGAAGAACACTACCGCGTAAGCAATCCAAACTACCGCCAAAAGAATATCAATTGGCCATTCCAGCTCAGCGTATTCCTTACTGGAAGTCAGACCCTGAGGCAGAGTAATGGCAGCCAATAAAATGACCGCTTGATAGCCCCAGAACACAAAGTTGGGCAGCCAGCCACCGAACAAACGGGTTTGACAGGTGCGCTGCACTACATAGAAGGAGGTCGCCATAAGCGCACAACCACCAAATGCGAAAATTACCGCGTTAGTGTGCAGTGGACGCAAACGACCAAAATGGGTGTAGGGCTGGAGCAGATCATTCAGACCCGGCCAAACCAGTTCGGACGCAATAAACACGCCCATACCCATGCCAAATATGCCCCAAACTATGGTCATAATGGCGAACTTGCGCACTATATCTAAGTCGTAGACTGGCGGATCACCAGCAACTGTCGCATGACTACCCATAGGACGTTCCTATTACATTAAGAAAAACAATTATTTATGGCTCAGGAGCCGAAAGCGCCCAATCAATCCGATTAGCCCTATTGAAGGTGGGGCATTTTGCCTCAAGTGCGACAGTTTGTCTCACTCAAGGCGCTATGGGATTGATAAATATCAAATTATTTATGGGCTTTTTACCTAAGCCCGGCACTGAAATTGCGCGGCTTTAACCTCTGGCCAAAGCCGCCTGCACAGCATTTAACCAGCCAATTATTTCAGTACACGACCTTTGTTGGCCGCAATTCTCATACGCAGTGCGTTGAGTTTGATAAAGCCTTCAGCGTCTTTCTGGTTGTAAGCACCAGCATCATCTTCAAAGGTAGCCACTTTCTCATCAAACAGGCTATCTGCGGAGCGACGACCAACCACAATCACGTTGCCCTTATAGAGTTTTACGCGAACTTCACCGTTCACATACTCCTGAGACTGATCAATCATGGCTTGCATCATCTTGCGCTCTGGGCTCCACCAGTAACCGTTATAGATCATATCGGCGTACTTGGGCATCAGGCTGTCTTTCAGGTGTGCAACTTCGCGGTCCAGAGTAATTGACTCTATAGCGCGGTGAGCTTTGAGCATAATGGTGCCGCCGGGGGTTTCGTAGCAGCCGCGGGACTTCATGCCCACGTAGCGGTTTTCCACCAGGTCCAGACGACCAACGCCATTTTCACCACCCACTTTATTCAGGTAGGTCAGTACAGTGGCTGGGGACATTTTTTCGCCATTGATGGCAACTATGTCGCCTTTCTCATAGGTCAGGTCCAGATAAGTTGGCTGGTCTGGCGCCGCTTCGGGGGATACAGTCCAGCGCCACATTTCCTCTTCAGCTTCAGTCCAGGGGTTCTCCAGGTTCTTGCCTTCATAGGAGATGTGCAGCAGGTTGGCATCCATTGAATAGGGAGATTTTTTCTTCTTGCTGAAATCCACTGGAATATTGTGGTTTTCACAGTAGGCCATCAGGGTTTCGCGGGAGGTCAGATCCCACTCGCGCCAGGGGGCGATAACTTTGATACCTGGCTTAAGCGCATAGGCGCCCAGCTCGAAGCGCACCTGATCGTTGCCTTTGCCGGTAGCACCGTGAGAGATAGCATCGGCGCCCACTTCGTTGGCAATTTCAATCAAGCGCTTGGCAATCAGCGGGCGCGCAATAGAGGTACCCAGCAGATACTCGCCTTCATAGACAGTGTTGGCGCGGAACATAGGGAACACGAAATCGCGCACAAACTCTTCGCGCAGATCATCGATATAAATTTCTTTCACGCCCAGGGCCTGAGCCTTGGCACGGGCCGGCTCAACCTCTTCACCCTGACCTATGTCAGCGGTAAAGGTCACCACTTCGCATTGATAATTTTCTTGCAGCCATTTAACGATGACCGAGGTGTCCAGGCCGCCGGAATAGGCCAGAACCACTTTTTTGATGGATGACATAGGGAGCTCCCACTAAACTCGTTGACAATTCCCCAGCTGAGGCAGCACCTGCTCTGGGTGGAGGTGTAGCTGCTCTGGGTGGCAGATACTCGGGCGCGGGATTGTACTCGCCCGCGGGCCAAATTCCCACAGTTGGCGTAAGAGAATTCTATTAACGACCGGGAAAAGCCGCAATTTTGACCATTTTAAGCCGCACGGCTTACACCGGCCGAACCTGATCCAACATCTGTTTGCCATAAGCCAGCAGGCTCGTCATTAGCGCCTTTTGCGCCTCGCTAATATCAGCGGCCAATAATTGCTGGATACGCTGCTCAAAATCCCCCCATACCAAACCCGCCCCTAGCGCTGGATCGGTTAAACGCTGGTGACAAAACTGGCGCCAGCAGAGCGACTCTTGCGCCGATAGGCTCTCGGGAAAGTTGCGCGCACGGTAGCGAAACAGCATTTCCTGCAAGCGCAGATCGATAAATTGTAGCGAGCTCTGCGCCAGCTCCTGCGGACTTGAACGGCGCACCTGGTACATGAGGCGCTTATCCTCATCATTGATAAAGCCAGCATATAACTGCTGCTCCGGGTCCTGACGCTCGGGGAAGCCGGGCTCTGCATAAATTTCAGCCAGCTTGGCCCTCAGCACCTGTTTCTCATCCAGGGTTAAATCCGCCAGCCGCCGCCAATGACTATTTATTAGCGCTTTATCTATCTGCAGCCGCTCACAGGTACTGTCGTCCAACATATTGGGCGGCAGCAACATAGGTGTTTTGTTGAGGTGGATCTCCTTCAGCGCCAGACGCTCTACCCCCTCGGGCAAATTATCAGCAGCGGTAAACAATCGCTCGCGCAACTCTGCCGCCCCCAACGATAGCAGCATCTCGGGGGACTGATTCAGATTGAGGGCTATTACCGAGTTGCGATTGCTTGGGTGCATAGCCAGGGGCAGCACCAGTGCACAATTAGCCTGCTGACTGGGGAATTTGGAGGATATGTGCAGAAGTGGTTTGGCGCTGTCGATATCAATCAAGCTCGCCGCAAAGCGCTTGTCGCGCAAGCGAAAGGCATAGTCGTATAGCTTGGGCTGTTTTTCTTTTATCAGCCTGGCCAGAGCAATGGTTGCATAGACATCGGAAAGTGCATCGTGAGCAGCCTCGTGATTTAAACCATTGGCTGCCGTGAGCATTTCAAGCTTAAAACTGGGGCGCCCATCCTCGTACTCTGGCCATTGAATACCTTCAGGCCGGAGCGCGCGGGTCATACGCACCATATCAATAATGTCCCAGCGGGAGTTGCCGTTGCGCCACTCTCGCTCATAGGGGTCGTAGAAATTGCGGTAGAGGCAATAGCGAGTAACTTCGTCATCAAAACGAATCGAGTTATAACCAACGCCACAGGTACCCGGCTGCGCCAGCTCTCTATAAATAGCTGCAATAAACTCCGCCTCCAACAAACCCATTTTTTGAGCCTGCTGTGGCAACAAACCAGTAACCAGACAGGCCTCTGGTTTGGGCAGCAAATCTGGCGCAGGTTTGGCATAAATCATTAGCGGCTCGCCGATAATGTTTAAATCCTGATCAGTCCTTATGCCTGCAAATTGGGAAGGTCTATCTACCGCCGGGACTTCACCCCAGGTTTCATAATCGTGCCAGTAAAGCGTTATCTGTGGTTGTGCCGCCATTGCGCCCTGCCTTTCTCCACCAATGCTGCATAATAAGATTTGGCACTGTAACACCTGGAGCCAAGTTTCCCCTATACTGCCGCCCACCCAGGCCGCAATTCGCGCCCTATCTATGCCGACTCAACCGAATTTATCAGGAGCCCCTATGAGTGACTTGGGAATTCTCTTCGAAAAAAATCTGCACTGGGCAGAAGACATCAAACAAAAAGACCCCAACTTTTTTTCCGATCTGGCCAAGCAGCAGGCTCCGGAATACCTGTGGATTGGCTGTTCTGACAGCCGCGTGCCCGCCAACCAGATCGTCGACCTGGCCCCGGGTGAGCTGTTTGTTCACCGCAACGTAGCCAACGTGGTTATTCACACCGACCTCAACTGCCTCACAGTGCTGAATTACGCCGTGGAATTCCTCAAAGTTAAACACGTAATGGTCACCGGCCACTATGGCTGCGGCGGTGTTAAAGCGGCACTGGAAAACAACAAGCTCGGCCTGATTGACTATTGGCTGCGCAATATTCGCGATGTCTATTACAACAACAAAGAAGAAATGGACAAAATTGAAAAGGAAGAAGATCGCCTGAACAGGCTCTGCGAGCTCAATGTAATCCAGCAGGTATACAATGTTGCGCGCAGCAATATTGTGCAAAATGCCTGGAGCAATGGCCAGGAGCTAACCATCCACGGTTGGATTTACGATATTCACGACGGGATTATCCGCAAACTGATGGAGCCCATCGACTCAGTAGAGCAAATTCCCGAGCAATACCGCCTCTATTAATTCCTGTGCGAGTAACAGGTCCACCCTGTTACTCGCTTGCCTTCAAAGCTGTAAAAGCCGCCTCAGTTTTCGCCGCCATAATTAGGTCATTCTCGTGCAACCCGCTTATTTTATGGGTCCACCAGCGCACTTCCAACTTGCCCCACTCCACCAACAAAGCCGGGTGATGACCATAGGTTTCCGCCAGCTCGCCCAGAGCTTGGGCAAACTGCATTGCCTGAGCAAAGTTGCGAAACGGGTAGATTCGCCGCAACTGATCAACAGCATCCATTTGTATCAACTCCCAAGCCGGTAGCTGCTGCAGGCCATCATTCAACTCTGCCGATGTTAGCCTGGGTGAACCCTGCTTACAGGCGCTACAGGTTTTTTCACTTAATTCACTCATAGATGCACCTCATCACAAAACTAAAAATCGCACTATTGGCAAGCCAAATGCCAGGGTCAGCTCACAGCCTAAACTCTCTACTATACTAGTCAGACCTATAGGGCTAACTCTAGTAAAAGTGCATGGCAATAGAACAAGAATCGATCGCGCAGGTGGCGATTAGCCAACATCTCCTGCAGGAACGCTGCAACAGCCTGTTCCGCCATCTACCCACATCGCTGGTGGTATCGCTGGTAATTGCCATGATTCTCAGTGGCGGCCACTGGGGAGTTGTTGGGCAGGCAGAGATTATTGCCTGGAACCTGATTCTACTCCTCGTACTTTGTGCGCGCCTGATACTGCTGCTGTTTTGGCGCTACACGCAAAAATCGCGGCCACTCACAACCTGGCTCGCACTCTTTCGCCTCGGCGCCTGGGCCACAGGCCTGGTTTGGGGAAGCTCTGTATTTTTTATTTTTTCTGAGACCAATGCCAGCTACCAGGCGCTATTGGCCTTTTCCATCGCCGGGGTTGCCAGCGGATCGCTAACCTCGCTGACACTCGATCGCTGGTCGGCAATAGGGTTTGTCGCCTGCGCAGTGTTTCCACTAACCATAAAACTCTATTTACATGCGGGGCCTGTAGCCCTGCCCATGTTTTCCATGTCGTTGATTTTTGTATTTTTTGTATTAACCAGCACCAGCCGCTCGCAGCGAACTCTGGAGACTCGCTTAATCCAAAACTTCGAACTTGTTCAACTCACCGAAGAACTAAGCAAAAGCCAGGAAACTGATTCTATTATCCGCCTGGCTCAGGAAAAGTTTATAAAAAATAAAAATGGCCTTTCCGCTCTGGATTACATATTAGAAAAGCTAATGACAATTTCGGGTAGCGAGCTGGGCTTTATTGGTAAGGTTGAGCAAGATTCAACACCCTACATGAAAGCATTGATTTTTAAAGGTTCAGCTGCGCGCAGTCGCAGCCTAAACCAATACCGAGCCAAGCATCTTCCCGAGAACGGGATAATCTTCAATCAAAACGGTTTAATTGGTGCGGCACTGGCTACCGGGAAACCGGTAATCAGCAACAACCTCGCCAGAGACATGCGCTCAGCTGGCACACCACCCGGGCACCCGGAGATCAGCAATTTTTTTGCGATACCCATTTACAGCAACAATGACATGATTGCCCTCTTGGGGCTTGCCAACAGCAGCAGCGATTATCACGAGAACCAGGTTGAGAACTACGCACCACTGCTAACGTCTATTGCGCAGTTTGTACAAACTGCCAGCCACGAAGAAGATCACGCCAGAGATAAGGCCGCATTAATCGAGCAATCCATAAATACGCAAATTATTCTGGATAACATTGCCGATGGCATCATCATGATTAATCAGAAGGGTGAAATCCAAACGTTTAATAAAGCGGCTGAAGTTATTTTTGGCTATCGCAAAGAGCAGGTGATAGGAAAAAATGTGTCACTGCTTATGCCCGAACCCCACAAAAGCCAACACAACGATTACCTTGAATCATTTTTACGCACAGGCAAAGGCAGTATTCTCGGCAGGGGCAGAGAGGTTGGCGGCCGGCGGAAAAACGGCACAATCTTCCCGCTAGACCTTATTGTTTCTAACATCATAGTAAACAACGACCCCTATTTTATCGGCGTCGTGAGGGACATCAGCGAAAGCCACTCAAATTATATGAACGCTAACAAATCCAGCGCGCAAATTATTGACCTGCTGGACCTGGCCTACTATCTAAGCCAAAAAGTGCAAAGTTCGCCAGATCAAATGCCCTACGCCCCAGTCGCCAAGGCTTTGGAGCAGCGCACTTTCCAGTTTATCGAAACTTATTTACTGAGCGAGCGCCAGCTAAAATTTACGCGATTTGAATTGGGCCAGGTTATCAAAAATAATATCGACCAACTTAAGGAGAAATATAATTACGGACCTTCAGAAATTGAATACAACCCCAAAGACGAATGCTTTATCAATGCGGATTCACTGTTGTTAGGCTTAGCGCTTCGCTTGCTGCTTTCTAACTACCTTAGCTATTTTTCTGACGGCATCTGGGTTAGCCTCCAGTCCGTGCAGAACTATGCGAAAATCACCATACGACCACAAAAACAAACAGAGTCGCTTACGCTAATAATGAACGATATCTTGCTGCTAAAAAATCTGGGGCAGGCGCAAGCGCTTAATCTGAGCCAGGTTTTCACCATGGTGTTTGGAAGATGCTCGGTGGAATGGGACAACCTATATGGACCCATTACCCATATTCAATTCCCATTAACCATAGGCTCACAGGGGTAATGATTAAACTCTATTGCCGGCTTGAAGTTTTGCTAAATGCATAAGCATTCGCTCACCCATGGCATCCAGCGAGACTACCTCATTTACTCCACCCAATAGCACAGCCTCTTTAGGCATACCATATACAACACAACTTGCCTCATCCTGGGCAAAGGTATAACCGCCGCGACGGTGAATTTCCAACATACCGGCAGCACCATCTTTTCCCATTCCGGTCAGCAGCACACCAACCACGTTTTGCCCGGCTGCTTCAGCGACTGACTGCATCATCACATCCACTGCCGGCCGGTGCCTGTGTACAGGCTCGGCATCAGACAAGCGCGTAATATAATCTGCCCCCGACCGCTCGACCCTAAGGTGGTAACCACCAGGCGCTAAAAATGCATGACCGGGAAGAATTCGCTCCCCGCCTTTGGCCTCTACTACCGATAAGCGAGTAACTCGGTTTAATCGCTCGGCATAGGTGCGGGTAAAGCCTGGCGGCATATGCTGAGTGATCACTATGCCTGGCACCGCGGCAGGCAACTGAACCAGTAAATCCTTAATTGCCTCTGTACCACCGGTTGATGCACCTATAGCAATTATTTTTTCTGTAGACTTTAAGTTAAATGCCGGGGCTTTTACGCTAGCAGCGGTACTGGCGGCAGACCTTTTTAACGGCCGGACTTTGGCCTGAGCCGCAAGCTGAATTTTTTCTACGATTAAATCCGTATATTCACGAATACCATCCACCACCCCAATTTTTGGTTTGGGGATAAAATCTACGGCCCCCAACTCCAAGGCCCGCAAAGTGGCTTCGGCGCCAGCCTCTGTCAAGGTGGAAATCATGACCACAGGTGTGGGATGGGCGATCATCAACTTTTCCAAAAACGCCAAACCATCCATGCGCGGCATTTCTATATCCAAGGTAATCACATCTGGATTAAAATTTTTAACCAGGTCGCGCGCCGCATAGGCATCTGGGGCAGCACCGACCAAATAAAGCCCGGGAGTGGACTTTATTATTTCTGAAAGCAGGCTGCGCACCAGCGCAGAATCGTCTACCACCAAAACTTTTATAGGCACTCTAATCACCACCAGAATTAATCGGAGAAAAGCTCCACATCGCCACTGGGCTGAGTGTATTTAACCCGCATCCTATACTCGCTTTCGCGATCAAGAATTGTAGAGTTGTGTACCGATTTGATTTTCTTTACCATGACCTTGCCAGTGTCCGGAAAAAAATACACCTTACGGGGAAACTCATCGAGAAGATCCTGCGCCAATATCGGAATCCCTTCATTGTGCAAATACTCAAGTACAAACTCTGCATTGCGCTGCCCCACATTATTGACGGTAAGGCCCTTTAACACATTGCCGCCACCAAACACCTTGGCCTCCAACCTGGAGCGATTTGCCCCCAATTTAAGCAGATGATTAATCAGCAACTCCATGGCATAAACGCCGTAGCGGGCCGATGAGTTCAACAACCCACCCTCGCCGCCATCGTTAGGCAATAAAAAATGGTTCATCCCCCCGGCACCGCCAAACTTATCGCGCAAACAAACGGCCACACAGGACCCCAGCACAGTAACAATCATTTTATCGCCGGTTGTTACATAGTATTCACCCGGAAGAATTTTCACCGCCTCACGATCAAAGTAGCGATCAAAGTAAAGATTGGGAGCAAGATTTGAATTATTTTCAAACTCCATGCTTTTTACCCCGGCGTAAATGATCGGCAAGTTGATAAGTGGTTTTATCTATCAACTTCACCAAATGCACCGCATGCGAAAAGCTTTCTGAGTGGCCTGCAATGTATAAACCGTCATCTGCCATTAAATGCGACATACGCTCCAAAATTTTTAATTGCGTTGGCTTGTCAAAATAAATCATCACATTGCGGCAAAAAATTACATCCAGCGGACCAGACAACCCCCAATTGGCATCCAGCAAATTGATCCGTCTGAACTCGATTAAATCTCTAATGCTTGAGTTAACCCTGGCATAGCCCTGATTTTTTCCTTTACCGCGCAAAAAAAAATTCCGCTTCTGGTCGAGACTCAATGCCTCAATTCTATTCAGCGGATAAATACCTTTTTGCGCACTAGCCAATACCTGACTATCTATATCCGAGGCAATAATATCAACTGGGGGAGTCAGGCTACCAAAAGCTTCGGCCGCCGTTATCGCGATTGAATAGGGCTCCTCACCAGTACTGGACGCCGAACACCATATACGCAAGCGGCGCCCGGAATGAGTATGGCTCTGCAAAAATTTTTGCAGAATCGTAAAGTGATGGGGCTCGCGAAAAAATGCCGTGAGATTAGTTGTTAAGGCATTAACAAACTCTTCCTGCTCCCGCTCATCCTGACTAAGCAGCTGCAAATATTGCTTGAAATTCGCCAACCCCAAAGCGCGCAGGCGACGCGCCAAGCGGCTATAAACCAACTGCTTTTTTGAGTCAGACAGGCTGATGCCTGCCTTGTGGTAAATGATTTTTTTTACCGCCTCGAAATCCGAGTCGCGATATTCAAATTCTCTGACATACGGATCGGCCCCCATCTAAGCCCCCAAATCGGCAATAGCTAATTCTAAATCGAACTAAAACTGTTCCCATTCATCATCCATATCTGCCTTGGGTGGGGCCAGCTTCTTGCCGGTTGCCTTGGGCCGGGATGGTGCAGATTTACTGGAAGGCGCGGATTTAGAGGATGCTAAAGCTCTGGGGGCTGGCGCAAACGAGTTACTACTCGCGTTGGATAATTTAAATCTGGCAACATTGCGAGTCATTTGATCCGCCTGTGACTGCAGGCTCTCGGCTGCGGCTGCAGCCTCTTCCACCAACGCGGCGTTTTGCTGTGTCATTTCGTCCATTTGCGAAACTGCAGTTGAAACTTCCTGTATGCCGGCGGACTGCTCGGCAGAGGCCGCAGCAATTTCGCCCATAATGTCATTCACACGTTTAATGGCGGTTACTATATCGCGCATGGTATCGCCAGACTTGCCTACCAGTGAATTTCCGTTTTCAATTTTTTGAACTGAATCAGAAATAAGCCCTTTGATATCTTTAGCCGCGTTGGCAGAGCGCTGGGCCAGAGTGCGAACTTCCGACGCCACAACAGCAAAGCCTCGCCCTTGGTCACCCGCTCGCGCCGCCTCTACCGCCGCATTTAACGCTAGAATATTGGTTTGAAAGGCTATGCCATCAATTACACCGATAATATCTGATATTTTTTGCGCCGACTGATTGATCTCGTTCATGGTAGCCACCACTTGCTGGATCAATTGGCCACCGTCAGTGGCCACTGTGGACGCCTGCTCTGCCAACACATTCGCTTGCTTGGCATTATCCGCATTAAGTTTAACTGTGGAGGTCAGCTCCTCCATGCTCGATGCGGTCTCCTCCAAATTTGCAGCTTGCTGCTCGGTACGACTGGAAAGATCAGCATTCCCTTGAGCGATTTCGCTGGAGGCCGTAAATATAGTGTCTGCTGCAGTGCGAATTTCACTCAGCATATCGGTAAGGCTTTCCGAGGTCTCATTACAGTAGCTTTTTAACTGACCGAATGTTCCCTGATACTCTGCGTCAATGCGCTCGGTTAAATCCCCTTTGGAAATAGCCCCCAAAACTCGCACCACATCATTTAAGCCTTGGCCCGCTGTGTGCACCAACATATTCAGACCTTCTGCCAACTTCAGGAAGAATCCGGTTTTATCGGCCGTAGTAATACGCGAGGTAAAGTCACCAGCTGCAGCGGCTTCAACCAGCGCATTGACTTCGCTCTCCACACCCACCTCTTGGGTGCGGTCCTGCCACTCCACTACAGACCCCAGACGAGAGCCATCTTTTGCAAAAATCGGATTTGCTACCAGTCGGAAATGGCGCTTACCCACCACAATATTAGAGGTATAGGTACTGGTAAGATTTTCTAACAGGCTTTTCTGATGAGCAGGATTTTTATGGAAGGAGTCCATACTACTGCCGACAATTTTATCTACAGAGAAAGAAGGCAATACCTGACGCATGTCGGCTTCAGCCACCCTTAGCAGTGTCTCCACTGATTTGTTCATATAGATTTTTTTTCTGTCTGCATCAGAGATCATCACATTGGTT
>CBIMZH010000013.1:0-13505 GCA_966248255.1 uncultured Cellvibrio sp. | reverse complement strand
AAGAGGCGGCTTTGCGCCTGAGTGACTCTATTCGCACTGGCGATACAGTGTCGCGCTTGGGCGGTGATGAGTTTGTGGTGCTTTTCCCCAAGGTGCGCGACGAGAGTGCGCTGGCCGATCTAACCGTCAAACTTTGTCTCAGTCTGCAACAGCCATACATAGTTGATGGAATCAGTTTTCACATTACCCCAAGCGTAGGTATTGCAGTATTTCCTGGCGATGGTGTCGACCCCAGCTCACTGATTAAAAATGCCGATGCGGCCATGTACCTGGCTAAAGAAAAGGGGCGCAACAACTACCAGTTTTATACGCCTGTGTTAAATGCCCGCACGCTGGATCGACTTAAGTTGGAAAGTGATCTGCGTCAGGCCATTGAACTCAATCAGTTGGAATTGCATTACCAGCCGCAAATTGTGGGCAAAAGCGGCGAGCTGTGGGGGGCGGAATCGCTGGTGCGTTGGCGTCATCCTGAGCGCGGCCTGGTTTCTCCGGCAGATTTTATTCCCTTGGCGGAAGAGACAGGTTTGATTGTCGACCTGGGTGACTGGGTGATGAAGACTGCAGTCAGCCAATTGGCGCAGTGGGTGGCTCAGGGGCGCGAGGCTATGGTGGTGAGTATTAACATCTCCGCCTTGCAGTTTCGCCAGGCCGATTTTGCTCGCCATGTTGAGACTATTTTGCGCGAACGAAATGTCAATCCGGCACAGGTTGAGTTGGAACTCACCGAAACCATGCTGATGAATGATGTGGAAGCGGCGATTAATACGCTGAACGAATTGCGCGCTATGGGGGTGCGCCTGGCTATCGATGATTTTGGTACAGGTTTCTCCAGCCTTAATTACCTGCGTCGCTTCCCGATCAACGTATTAAAAATTGACCAGTCCTTTGTGCGCGAGATGCGTAAAGAGCCGGAGACCCTGGCGATAGTTGAGTCAATTATCGGCTTGGCCCATTCCCTGGGCAAAGAGACTATTGCAGAAGGTGTCGAAACTATTGAGGACTACGAATTACTGTGCGAGCGGGGCTGCCGCTTATTGCAAGGCTATTATATTGCGCGCCCTATGCCTGCACAGGCGTTTGACAGTTGGTGCAAGGAGCACGCACTGGATAAGCCAAAAGGTTAAAGGCGCAGGGCCATGGGAAAGGATATAAACATAAGGTGCATGCTAATACTGGGGGCAATGATCACAGCTCCAGTAGTGGGTTTTGCTGCAGAGGATGAAAACTATCTCGACCTCAATTTAGAGGAGCTGCTTAAAGTAGAGGTGAAAGGTGCAACGCTGCGTGCAGAATCGCTGCAGACGGCGCCTTCGTCAGTTACTGTATTTACCCGTGAGCAAATCGAAGCGCTGGGGTTGGATTATCTCCATGAGTTACTCAATTTGGCTCCGGGTTTTCAGATGGTGCGCACCAGCGACAATGGGGTGAATTACACCTACAGTTTACGCGGGCGGCGGCTGGGTGGACGCGCCCGCGAGTTGCTGTTAATGGTCGATGGCCGCGTGTTTGATGACCCTCGCTCCGGCGGCGCCGACAGTGCTTTTTATATGTACCCCTTGGCCAATATTGAAAAGGTTGAAATTATCAGTGGCCCTGGCTCGTCTATTTATGGTTCAGGCGCTTTTACCGGTGTGATCAATGTAGTCAGCCGTAAGCGGGAAAATAATCTGGCTATTGCCCTGGGTAATCTGGCGAGTAAATCGCTGGATGTTCAATTGACTCGACAGCAGCAAGATGTGCAGGCTGATTTTTATTTTCATGCCAAACAGGATGATGGCGAAACCTATCAGCTCTTGGATCAAGCTTTTGGCGATCCCCGTAAAGAGCTATTTGCAGATTTTCAATTACAGCTAAACGATACTCAGGTGCAGGCCGCCTGGGGGAAAACCGAGGCTCCCGAATTTATTACTTTAGATAAAGTGGATGGCGACTTTAATCGGTTTGAGCAGGAGTTTCGCCAACTGCGTTTATCGCAAGCCATGTCTGTCAGCGAGAACTGGAGCCTGAATGCAGCACTGGGTTATACCTATGCAAGCCAGGATTTTCACGCGCAGCTGGTACCATTATCGGTGGTGACCAATATCAGCGAGCCAAAGGGCGGTGAGCCTATGCGAGCCAAGGTTAACTTACTTGGCGAGGCGTATTTTGCCACCTTGGCCAATGATATTTCTCTGGGGGAAAATGACAGTCTGCAGTGGGGTGGCGAGTGGCGAGATCAGCGTGAAACCAAGGCTCACGCCTATTCCAACTACGATATGCTGCAGCTATCCCAAGGCGATTACCCCATTAATTACTATGGTGACTTTTCACATAAATTTCCTGTCAGCGAACTGCCGCAGCGACAGGTCAGCAGCGGCTATCTGCAGTGGTTGCACAAATTTAATCAGGATCTGCGCCTGGTGGCCGGTGGTCGCTACGATCATTACCAGAACCTTGGCGAACGCCTGAGCCCGCGCTTGGGGTTTGTTTATCAATTCAATCAGCAGCACAACTTCAAATTAATGTATGGCGAAGCATTTCGTGCCCCCAGTTTTGCCGAGACGAGTTTGTTGAATAACCCTGTGGTGTTTGGCAACCCAAATCTGGACAACGAAATTGTTAAAACTCTGGAGTTTACCTGGCTTGGTAATTGGCGCGCGCTAAGTACGGAATTTGCCCTTTACCGCAATCACTATGTTAGCCCCATAGTGCTGGGCGATAAGCAGGGAGTGCGCTCCTATGTCAATGGCGAGGACGACACCAGCCTGGGGGCAACCCTGAGTTTTGTCTGGCAGGTGTCAGATGCCTGGTTGCTGCGCTACTCCCATGGCGATCTCGATTCACTGCCAGAAGGCGCGTTTCGTGAGGCGACCAACCTCAACTCATGGATACTGAATTATCAGCAGGGTAAATGGAATTGGAGCCTTTCCGGGGTGCATCAAGGGCCCCGTCAGTACCGCTTGGCTGCAGACCAGCTGGATAGCCTGGATGGCTACACGCTATTTAACAGCCAGTTGCGCTATCAGTTAAATAGCGCCACCAGCCTTAGTTTGGCCGCTAAAAATTTATTGGATGAAAACTATTCCACACCCCCTCAGGGGGTGGGAATAGTCGGTGGTGTACCCAACCGCGGGCGCGAGTTGCGCCTTAAGTTGGATTGGGCGTTTTAATGTGACTGAATGTTTTAATTTGATTGACGCGCGCGTGCCGCAGTCTGGGCGCGCTTGCGCAGCAACAGTGCCGACTCAACCATTCTGCGCAACGCGGCTTCTGTCTCTGGCCAGGCACGGGTTTTAAGCCCACAGTCCGGGTTGATCCACAAGCGCTCTGCAGGCAGTCGTTGCTCGGCGCGCTCAATCAGGCTCACCATGGTTTCTGTATTGGGCAAATTGGGTGAGTGAATATCGTAAACCCCAGGGCCAATATCATTGGGGTAATTAAAGTCTTCAAAGGCCTGCAGTAAATCGCCCTGAGAGCGCGAAGTCTCTATGGTGATGACATCCGCATCCAGCTCGGCAATTGCGCCAATAATATCGTTGAATTCCGAATAGCACATATGGGTGTGAATTTGTGTTTCGTCGGCAACGCCCGAGGCGCTAATACGGAAGGCTTTTACCGCCCAATTCAAATATTCCTTGCGCGCGTTTTCGCGCAGCGGCAGGCCTTCGCGAATGGCTGGCTCGTCAATTTGAATTACCGCAATTCCCGCCTTCTCTAAATCTACAACTTCATCGCGAATGGCCAGGGCAATTTGCAGCGCGGTTTGCTCGCGCGTCTGATCATCGCGCACAAACGACCAGCAGAGAATGGTGATAGGGCCTGTAAGCATACCTTTAACCGGTTTGTTGCTGAGTGATTGTGCGTAACTGGCCCAGGGCACTGTCATGGCAAAGGGACGGGCGACATCGCCAAAAATAATGGGCGGCTTTACGCAGCGTGAGCCGTAACTCTGTACCCAGCCGAATTCGCTAAAAACAAAGCCATCCAGCTGCTCGCCAAAATATTCCACCATGTCGTTGCGCTCAGCTTCGCCGTGAACCAATACATCCAGCCCCAGACTTTCCTGGCGGGCAATGCAGTCGGCAATTTCAGCCTTTATACGAATTTGATATTCGGCGGCGCTTACCAAACCCTGTTTATATTGGCGGCGGGTGCTGCGAATTTCCTGGGTTTGTGGAAAAGAGCCAATAGTGGTGGTGGGGAACAGCGGCAGCTGCAGCCGCGCCTGCTGTTTGGCAATACGCTGGGCAAACGGCGAATGGCGTTGCCAGGCGTCGGGTGTCAGGGCTTTAAGGCGAGCGCGCACCTCCGGGTTGTGAATTTTGGCCGAGGTCGCACGGCTTTGCACGGCGGCATCGCTGGCAGCTAACACGCTGCTGGCAAGCGCGGATGTGGGTGTTAACAGCAGGGTTTTGAGCGTGCTTATCTCGGTGAGTTTTTGCGTTGCAAAAGCCAGCCAGCTGTAAATGTCCGATGGCAACTGCTGCTCGCGCGCCAGATCTATGGGGCAGTGAAGTAGCGAACAGGAGGGTGCCAGCCAGAGGCGATCACCCAGGCGCAGCTGAGCCTGTTGCAGCAACTGAAGTGATTTGCGCAGGTTGTTGCGCCATATATTGCGGCCATCCACTACCCCCAGGGATAACACCTTGTGTGCTGGCAAGCGATCTATGACGGCGATCAGCTGTTCCGGTGCGCGCACTGCATCTATATGCAAACCGGCGACGGGCAATTGCACCGCAATCGACAGGTTGTCATCCAGCGCGCCAAAGTAGGTGGCGAGCAAGAGTTGCAGGCCGGGTGTTTGCAGACGGTTGTAGCAGGATTCAAAGGCGTTTTTCCAGTCGCGCGGCAAATCCAGAACCAGTATGGGCTCGTCAATTTGCACCCAGCTGGCGCCTGCTGCGCGCAACTCGGCAAGCAACTCGCGATAGGCGGGCAGCAGCCGATCAAGCAGCTCCAAACGGTCAAATCCCGCGTGTTTTTCCTTGCCCAGCCACAAATAGCTCAAGGGGCCGAGAATAACCGGCTTGGCCTTATGGCCAAGGCTAATGGCCTCGCGAGTTTCATCGATAATTTGCCGCCAGCTCAAGGCAAACTGCTGCTCCCGGTGAAATTCCGGTACCAGGTAGTGATAGTTGGTATCAAACCATTTAGTCATATCCGACGCACTGGTTGCAGCCCCAGTGGGTGCCTTGCCGCGCGCAACGCGGAAAAGGGTGTCCAGATCTATGTTGTCACAGGGGGCATTGCAAAATTCATCCACTGCAAGGGTGGCGGCACAGCAACTTTCATCTTGGTGCTGGTGTTGATGCTGGTGCGCTGCCCCCGGGCGGTGACGCGCCGGGATATTGCCCAGGGTTGCAGACAGGGTCAGCACCTGGTCATACCAGGCAAAATCACCTGTAGGCAGCCAATCCAACCCGGCATCTGCCTGGAGCTGCCAGTGCTTGCGGCGCAGGTCGCGGCCCTGATCCAACAGCTTTTGTTGTGTGATATCGCCGCGCCAATAGGCCTCAAGCGCCTTTTTAAGCTCTCTATCTGCCCCTATACGGGGAAAACCGAGGTTGTGGGTTTGTATACCTTTAGACATGAATAGCTCCAAATCTGGTTAAAAAATGGGGAGCCCGGCTAAAACCGGGTATGGCGCTATTGTTGAAAAGCTTTTATGATCAATCAAACTAATAATTTTCAGTTTTAATATTAGAAAAATTGATGTTAACCTTGGGTGATCACTCACTAGAGAAAAATCATGATTGAGATTCGCCACCTAAAAACCCTGCAGGCGCTCAGGGATACCGGCAGCCTGGTGGAGGCCGCCGATAGGGTTTGCTTAACCCAATCGGCGCTCTCGCATCAGCTCAAAGAGTTGGAGGCGCGGCTTGAGTCGGAGCTATTTGTACGCAAAAGCCGGCCGCTGCGTTTTAGCGAAGCAGGCAAGCGGCTTTTACAGTTGGCCGATGAGGTTATGGTCAAGTTGGATGATGCTGAACGGGATATAAAAAAGCTGGTTCACGGTGAGGCGGGGCGGCTGTTTATGGCAATTGAGTGCCATAGCTGCTTTAACTGGTTGCTGCCAACCCTGGAGATCTACCGCAACCACTGGCCAGGGGTGGAGCTGGATTTTTCGGCCGGCTTTACCTTTGAACCTCTGCACGCTCTGCTGCAGGGCGAAGTGGATTTGGTCATTACCTCTGACCCACTACCGCTTAAGGGAGTGGAGTATGTCCCCTTGTTTAGTTACGAAATGCAATTTGCGCTGGCCAAGGATCACCCGCTTTGCGCGCAGGAATTTATTTTGCCAGGCGACCTGGCCGGGCAAACGTTGATTACCTATCCGGTAGAGCGCGCGCGGCTGGATGTGTTCAAACAATTTTTAACCCCCGCTGCTGTCGAGCCACAAAAGCTGCGCACGGCAGAGCTGACCTTAATGATGGTGCAATTGGTGGCCAGTGGCAGAGGGCTATGCGCACTGCCTAACTGGGTGCTGGCAGAATATGTAGAGCTGGGCTTAATTAGTGTGCGTCCGGCGGGCGCGCAAGGCGTTTATGCAACCCTGTACGCCGCTGTGCGCAGCACAGATTTAGCCTTGCCCTTTGTGCAGGATTTTTTGCGCCTGGCGCGCACTCAGTGCTTACAAAAGTTGACTGGGGTAAAAGCTGTGGCCGGCTAAATTAACCCTGAATTGGTCGAGTCGCCAGTACCGGGGGTGGCGACTCTCTCACTCATAGGGGTTATGCCCCAGTGCTCAAACAGCGGAATCAAATCATCGGCAGGCAGGGGTTTGGAGTAGCGATAACCCTGAAACAGCTCGCAGCCGCGCATTTGTAAAAAGTATTCCTGCTCCTGGGTTTCAACACCTTCGGCAATAACCCGCATAGGCATAATTTGGTTGAGGCCAATAATGGCTTTGACCATGGCATCGTGCTCTTCTCCGGTGCCAATTTGCCGCACAAAGGAGCGGTCAATTTTTAAATAATGCGGTGCAAAGCGGATGATATAGCCCAGTGACGAAAAGCCTGTGCCAAAGTCATCCAGTGAAATTTTCAAACCTATGGCTTTAAGCTCGTTAATTTGACGAATATTGTCCTGGGTGTTGTCGAGAAACATCTGCTCAGTAATTTCCAACACCAGATGTTTGGTTTCAAGCTTGTTTTCTGCTAGCGCTCGCTGAATCACATCCAATAAGTTGTTGTGATAAAACTGACGCGCTGAAATATTCACGGCAACAGGCAATTCATAGCCCCATGCGCGCCAGGTGGCCGCGTGGCGGCAAGCTTTATTAATGACCCACTCGCCAATGCGTACAATTAAACCACTCTCCTGGGCGTAGCCGATAAATTCATCTGGCGGGACCATGCCTCTGGTCGGGTGGTTCCAACGGATGAGCGCCTCTACTGACTCTATGGTTTGACGCTGCAAGTTAATCACTGGCTGAAAGTGCAATTCAAATTGGTCGTGCACAAGCGCGTTGCGAATATCAGCATCCAGCATCAGGCGGTTGTGAACATATTCGGTAAGTTCGCGGCGATAAAGTTGATGGCAGCCGCGGCCCTTTTTCTTGGCTTCGTAAAGGGCGCTGTCGGCATTGCGCAACAGGGTTTGAGCATCGTCACCGTCGGTAGGGTAGAGGGCCACGCCAAAACTAATGCCGACATGAACAACATTATTGCCCAGGCGAATTGGGCGTTTAATGCGCTGAATCAGTTTTTCGGTAACGGTTACCACCGCCTCGAATTTGCTGACATCCTGCATAAGAATGACAAATTCATCGCCACCCAGGCGCGCCACGCTGTCGCCGCGGCGCAGCGATTTTTTCAGGCGTTTGGCTACTATGCGCAAGAGCAGGTCACCGGCTTCGTGACCCAGGCCGTCATTAATTTCCTTAAAGTGATCCAGGTCGCCAAACAGTATCGCAAAGGGTGCTGAAACACGTGCAGATTTCTGGATAAGGAATTCAATTTCCTCATAAAGTTTGGCTCGATTGCCCAGGCCGGTTAAGGGGTCAAAGTGAGCCAGTTGGATAAGCTTTTCTTCATAGCGTTTCCGCTCGGATAAATCGTAGTACTGAAACAAATAGCAGGGCGCCTGTGCTTGGCCACTGATCAAGGCTACGCTCACCTGGGTGTGAACTGTGTGCATATCCCGGGCAATTAAACGCATTTCAAACTGTACAAAGGGGATGTTGGTTTTTTGCAGCTCGCGCAGCTGAAGCTTTTCTTTTTCAATGTCATCTATGTGGCTGATGTCGAGAATGTTCTGGCTGGATAAGCCATACTCGTTTCCATCTTCGCCTGGGTCGTATCCCAGCAGTTGGTGAAGCGCAGAGTTGGCCTGGAGGATTTTTCCCGCCAGGTTTACCAGTGCCATGCCCAAAGGGGCGTAGTCAAACGCAGCATGAAAACGATTCTCGCTGCTCGCCAGTGCTTGGCGAGTAATTTCTATATCGGTGATGTCGGTGTTGCTACCCAGCCAGCGGAGAATTTCGCCCTGCTCATTGCGCTGGGCGGTGGCGCGAGTGTCAAACCAGCGATATTGATTGTCAGTGTTGCATATGCGCAGCGTGATTTGTAATTCATCGCCTGTGGCTATGCATTGGCGCCAGGCAGCGACAAATTTTTCTTTATCGTCCGGATGCACCTGTTCCAGCCAGCCGTAACCCAGTTGGCTTTTTTCGGATTTGCCGGTGTATTCGCACCAGCGGCGATTGAGAAAGTCAAAGCTTCCGTCTGGAGTGCTGGTCCAGACCATTTGTGGCATGCCTTCGGTGAGCTGGGTGGCGCGAGTGCGCTGCTCTTTTGCGTGGGATTCGCTTTCAGCCCACTTTAAACCATTGGTGAGGGTGTTAAACAACTGCTCTACGGCGAGGGTGCGTTTGGGTAAGTAGTCGAACACGCCATCGCGCATTAAATTGGCAACTACGCGTTCGTCGCTGTTGCCGCTAACCATAATTATGGGTACAGGTTCGGGGTTGTGATTTTTTATACTCTCTACCAGCTCTGAGCCAAGTGCATCTTTTAGCTGGTAGTCGAGAATGACGCAGTTAAAAATTTCATTATTAATCAGCAATAATGCGTCTTTGGCGGAGCTGCCTTGCGAAATATTCAGGTTTAGCGGAACTCGCTGCAATAGGCGTAAAATTTTTTCTCTATCGACATCGTCATCATCGATGACCATGACTCTGATAGGTGGTGTTTGCGACGGCTGCATATGCTCAACTCCAACTGCTAACCTGGCAGTTTTACCGCCTCGCGGTAGTTTTCCAGCAGTGAGGCCAATTTGGAAAATTGCGGGCCAACGGCCGATTTGATCATATAGCCAGCAATGTTTTCGCGATAGGCTCGACTGCGATCCAATTCGTTGTCTGAGGTGGTAAGCACAAATATGACGCTTTCGCTCAGGCGATTGTCGGCGCGCACTTCCTGCATAAACTCAAAACCATCCATGCGCGGCATGTTTAAATCCAACAGCACCAAATAGGGCTTGGCAATTTTGTGTTCTGGGTGTTGATCGCGCAAAATATCTAGCGCCTCCTGGCCGTCCTGGGCGTGAACAATGGGTGAGTTGACGGCATATTTGCGTAAACTGCGCACCACGGCTTCGGCGGCGACATCATCATCTTCAACCAGCAAAATACTCATGGCCATAGAGTTGCTCCTATTCAACGGTGTCTTTGCGGGGGAAACGCGGCCAGAGGACTTCAAATTCAGCGCCTCGCTCGTTGTCCTTGCCAATCAGTTGAATTTTCCCGCCGTGACTTTCGGTCATGCGTTTGGCTACGGCCAAACCAATTCCACTGCCCGATGATGGGTCGCTGGAGAGCGTTTGAAACAATCTAAATACACGCTCCCGCGCGCTGACGGGAATGCCTGGGCCATTGTCTTTCACCACAAAGCGGCCAAAGTTTTCCTGCGCTTCGGCAATGATAGTAATTTGTGGATTTTGACCGTCATGGTGTTTTAAAGCGTTGGTAAACAGGTTGCGCAACACTGTCTCTAATGGCGTTCGCGCGGCGGTTATTTGCTGCAGGCGAATGTCGGTAAAAATTTGGAAATTGTCCGGGATGGGGTGCATTTCAATAATGCCCCTTATCAGCTCTGCTAAATCTACCGGGGCCAACTCTGTGTTGCGTTTGCCTGCGCGTGCATAGAGCAAAAGGTCTTCGACCAAGCGCTCCATGCGTTTGATGCGCACTTGCATGCGGTCGAGATTTTTTTTAACGGAAGCCGATGCGCTTTCATCCAGATCTTCGCCTATCCATTCAACTAAATCGGCAATGCCCCGCAGCGGCGACTTTAAATCGTGCGATGCGACATAGGTAAATTCTTCCATGTGGGCATTGGCTTGTTGCAGGCTGAGTTCAAGGCGTTTGCGCTCACTGATATCGGTAATCACAGCAAGTGTCAGTTTGCCCTTGTCGCTGTCGACCGGGTTTAAGCCAATTTCAATCGGAATTTCTGTACCGTTTTTATGACGCCCAGTTAAATCACGCCCGGCCCCCATAGCCCTTAGGCTGGGCTCGGCCTGATAGCCAGCGCGCAATTTGTCGTGATTGCTGCGGTAGCGATCGGGCAGGAGTAAATTCATGGATTGGCCGAGCAGCTCTTCACTGCTGTAACCAAATAATTTTTGCAGGCTGGGATTAATCAGTTGGATGATACCCTGATCATCCACCAGTAACATGCCAAAAGGTGAGGCCTCAATAACTTTGGCGAAGCGTGTTTCCAATTGCTTGCGCGCGGAAATATCGACAATTGTGGCAATGACCCAGGTTTGGTCTTCTTTGCGCAGCGGGCGTAGGCCCACTTCCAGGGGGAATTCGGTGCCGTTTTTACGGCGTCCAAATAGGTCGCGGCCAGCGCCCATATGGCGAGTGCTGGGGGCTTCGCCAAATTCTTTGCGGTGACTTGCATGCTTTTTACTGAATCTGTCAGGCAGCAGCATATCGACGCTTTCGCCGAGTAGCTCGTCCAGGCTATAGCCAAACAGACGCTCTGCCTCGGAGTTGGCATAAACCAAAAGCCCCTGCTCATTGGTGACGACTATCCCCGTGGGAATAGTATCCAGCATAGCCCCGACAAATATAGGGTCCCGCATATCGGCCGGTTGAAACTGGCGCTCAGACATCCTATCGCTCCTTAACCTATCTAACTAGGCGCGAACATCTCCTACCGGAATCAATTCACACTACATAAATTGAATTGCATTTAGTTGAATGACATGAATTCCAAGTTTCTAATGTTTTTGATTATAGGCAGACAAGTTGAGAGTAGTTGCTATGTAGGATGCAAATTTGAACTGGGTTCAAGAGCTTTTTTGCATAAAAATTGAAATTAAATGCCACTTAGTGGTTTCAGGCGACCTGAATTTATTTACCTATTTTTTGTGTGGATTTAACGCAGATATTGCAGATTACTTGGTCGCCTTTTGGTGAATCAATATTCAGGCAGGATATGGATAGTTTAATTTCGAGGGTTTAAACAGTAGCTGTCAGTCGGAGGGGATTTTACAGCCTGGGGCAGAGGAGGAGAGGCCCGCACAGGGCGGGCCTTTAGCCATTAAGCCAGAGCTTTAAGGGCGGCAGCGTAGTTTGGCTCATGGGCCACTTCGCTAACCAGTTCGGTGTGCAGCACTTTGCCATCGGTATCCAGGACAACCACGGCGCGGGCAGTCAGACCGGTCAATGGACCATCAACCAGTTTTACACCATAGGCGCTGGCGAAATCGGAGCGGAAAGCAGAGGCGGGGATTACATTGCTAAGGCCTTCAGCGCCGCAAAAACGGCCCAGGGCGAAGGGCAAGTCTTGTGAGGCGCAAACTACAACGGTGTTATCCAGTTTGCTGGCCTCGGCGTTAAAGGTGCGCACTGAGGTGGCGCAGGTTGGGGTGTCAACACTGGGGAAAATATTCAGTACAACACGCTTGCCGGCCAGGTCAGCTTTGCTCACTTCGGACAGGTCGGTTTTTACCAGTTTGAAATCTGGCGCCTGGCTGCCGGCTGCGGGCAGGTTGCCGTTGGTGTTAAATGGGTTGCCTTTGAGGGTAACTGTAGCCATGGATGACTCCTTATTAGCTGTTGGGTAAAGGATTAGCTGTTAGGTAATGCGCGCGCAGGTCTCGGCCTGTTGTCTGTCGTAGAGCCTAGTTGATGGCGCCGCTTAGGCAAAAAACAAGGCGCCGGTAGAAAATAAATTATCCCTGCACAAGCTTTATACAGGGAGTAGATAAAGCTGGATTATGCCTTGCAATCACCAGGCAAAGTCATGATAATGCGCGCCTCTTGCGCAGTCCGAGCTTTTGGGCGAAGCAAGCCGCTATGGTGATCTAGCCGGTCCCCTCGCAATAATGTCCTGTGAACCCCGCCAGGCCCGGAAGGGAGCAACGGTAGCAGTTAGTTATGTGCCGGGGTGTGGCTGGTTAGGTCGCCACCCAAATCCCTCTGTATCACCCAGTTTGCCTCAATCCCATCTGCTTAAATCTTCGCCAATTTGGCTTTTTGCTTTGTAAATCAGTCGCTTTTTAGTGTCCTGCGCTGGCTGCTCTGGCTATAATCGCGGTCTTTCTCACTTAACCGTGATGGTTTAAACAGGTAGCGATTGGCATGAGTTATCAAGTTTTGGCGCGCAAATGGCGTCCGCGTGTGTTCCGCGAGATGGTCGGCCAGGAACATGTGCTTCAGGCGCTGGTTAACGCGCTGGACCACAATCGCCTGCACCACGCCTATCTGTTTACTGGAACCCGCGGTGTGGGTAAAACCACCATTGCGCGTATTCTCGCCAAATGCCTTAACTGTGAGACTGGGGTCAGCTCAGAGCCCTGCGGCCAGTGCGGCGCCTGTCGCGAAATTGCCGAAGGCCGCTTTGTCGACCTGATTGAAGTGGACGCCGCCTCGCGCACCAAGGTGGAAGACACCCGCGAACTGCTGGAAAACGTCCAGTACGCGCCGACCAGAGGCCGTTACAAGGTCTATCTGATCGACGAAGTGCATATGCTCTCCAATTCCAGCTTTAACGCCCTGTTAAAGACACTGGAGGAGCCGCCACCCCATGTGAAGTTTTTGCTGGCCACCACCGACCCGCAAAAGCTGCCGATGACCATCCTCTCGCGCTGCCTGCAGTTCAACCTGAAAAACATGAATCCGGAGCGTATCGTCCAGCACCTCAAATTCGTGCTGGAGCAGGAGATGGTGCCCTATGAGGAGAGCGCCCTCTGGCACCTGGGTCGCGCTGCCGATGGCAGTATGCGCGATGCCATGAGCCTTACCGATCAGGCGATTGCCTATGGCTCGGGCAAGATCGCCGAGTCGGAAGTCAGCGCTATGCTTGGCACTATCGACCAGGCGGCGGTTTACGAAATCCTTACGGCGCTGGCCTCACTTGATGGCCGCGCCGTATTGGGTGCAATTGAGCGCATGTCCGAACAGGCACCTGACTACGCCAGTGCCCTGGCGGAGATGCTCTCGGTACTGCACCGCATCGCTATTGCCCAGGCGCTACCTGAGGCAGTGGACAACAGCCAGGGCGATCGCG
>CBIMZH010000012.1:0-13980 GCA_966248255.1 uncultured Cellvibrio sp. | reverse complement strand
TCAGCCGCTGGGCGTTGTTGTGGGCAATGCTGATCATGCGCTTGGCCGCTGCCTGAAATTCACCGGTGCCGCCGCTGTCGAGAATCCCCAGGGCGCCGCTGATGGCAGTAAGCGGTGTGCGCAGCTCGTGACTGACGGTGGAAATAAATTCCGCTTTCATTTTGTCGATGCGTTTGAGTTCGGTAATGTCGCGCGCCAGGCCCAAAAAGCCCAGCACTTCACCGTCCAGATCGCGCAGGGTGGAGACAGTCAACAGCACCGGAAACTGGCTGCCATCCTTGCGTTTATAGGTCCATTCATTTTCGTCGTCGGCGCCCTCGCGCGCCTTGGCAATAAACACTTCAAAACCCGGCGGCACCGGGTAGCCCAGCTCGCGCTCCAGCTCTGCACTACGGCGCGCTACCTCTTCGGGCAGATGGAGAAGTTCCGGGGTATTTATGTCGATCATTTCATCGGCGCTGTAACCCAGCATCAGCTCGGCGCCATGGTTAAAAGTTTTAATGGTGCCGTTCTGATCGGTGGAGATAATGGCCACGCTGGCGGCATCAAAGATGGCGCGACTCAGCGCGTTGATTTGCTCCAGCTCCAATTCGGTTTGCTTGAGCGAGGTGATATCTGACACATAGCCATTCCAGAGCACACTGCCGTCAGGCAGCCGCTCGGGGATAGATTGGATATGGGTCCAGATTTGTCCGCGCACCGGGTTGTTGATGCGCACAGTGGCCACCCAGGGCGTTAAATGGGTCGCCGAGTAGGACACAGTCTCGCTTACCCAGCCGAGGTCGTCGGGGTGAACTACCGCGAAGATTTTGCTCGCATCTTCGCGCACATCTTCCGGTGAGACATTGTAAATACTGTTGATGCCGGGGCTGGCGTAGGGGAAAAACGAACTGCCATCGGGGCGCATTTGATACTGGTACAAAAAGCCTGGTACCCGCTCCGAAAGTTTATGGAAGCGCTCAAGAATATCTTTTTTATCCTTGTCCTGTTGCCAGCGCTCCACCACCGAGCTGATCCAGCGCGCCAGCAAGCGGACAAAGTCTTTGTCGAGGCGATCGTACTGGTGCTGCCTGCTCTTGCGCGAACTGAATGCCAGGGTGCCGTAGAGTTCGCCCTCCAGCCACAGAGGCACACCAATATAGGATTCCATTTGGCAATACTTGTGCGCCGGGCTGTCCACCAGCGGGCTATGGGGAATATTGTCTTCGGCCACCACATCCTGCGCGGACAGGGTGAGGCTGCAGTAGGTTTGCGACAGCGGCCGGCTCTGCGGCTGGATTTCGTTTTCGCGCAGGGCGTACTGCACTCGGGTCAAAATGCGCCCGGTGTTCACCTCGCAAATACAGCCGTGGGTGAGGCCCAAATAGCGCACCGCCAGGCCCAGTGCCTGGCGCAGCTGTTCGTCCGGGTCCACCGAGGAGAGGGAGGCAATTTCGTTAAGTGCGTGGAGTGCCGCCTGCTGGCGAATGCTGATCAACTCCATATTTTTACGCTGGGTAATATCGCTGTAGACACCCAGCATCAGCGCCGCCTTGCCATCTTCCCGCCACTCCACCACCCGGCCGCGGGTGAGAATCCACTTGTAACTGCCATCGCCCACGCGCAGCCGGTACTCGTTTTCGTACATGGGGGTTTCGCCTTTGATATGGCGAATCAGTTCGGAGTAGCTGGCGCGCTTGTCCGCCGGGTGCACCCGGCTCATCCACTCGTCCAGATCCTGGGCATTGCCCTCGGCCGGTGGCAGGCCGCACAGCTGGCGCCACTCGGGGGAGAAGTTGGCCTTGTCGCGAACTATGTCCCACTCCCAAAAACCGGATTCGCTGGAGCGCAGCGCCAGGGCCAGGCGCTGGCGCGCCTGCTCGCTATTGCTCACTTCGCGCTTAAGGCTGGCGTCGCGCTCCTGCAACAAACTGCGGCTGTAACCTTTGGCCGTGCGCCAAAACACCAGCAGCAGCAATTCCACCCCCGCGCAGAGCCCCGCCCAGCGGCTGATAGTGCGCTGCCGCCGCGCCTCATACGCCTGGTAGGCATGGCTGACATCGGTCCAGATGGCCTGCGCCAGCTCAGGCTTGTCCGGCCCACTGGCGGTGCGGCTGCGCTCGCGCCAGCTGACCAAATACTGATGCTGATCGCGCGCGCTTAACAGCTGGGCGCCGCGCCCTATAGGCAGCTGCCCGCGGCTCCACCACTCCAATAATTGCAGCGAGCTGGAGCGCTCCAGACGCCAGACATCTACCGTGGTCTGGCTGAGTTTGTTCATGTCCGCAATAGTCAGGTCCCAGAGCAGGTTATCGAGGGAGGATTTGCGCAAAAACACCGCCATCTCGGTGCCTTCATCCAAGCGCGCAGGCAGGCTGCTAAATGCCACCTCCAGCACCGCAATAACCTGCGGCTCGCTATCGCTCAGACGCAGCGGCAGGAGCGCGCTATAGGCGCTGCCGCCGCGGTTGACATCCAGCCCCTGGGCCGCGATACCCCGCTCAAAAACCTGCGCGACCAGCGGGCGATTGGCAAACACACTGTCGCCAAAGCGATCTGGCTGGCTCATGCGCAAAAAGGTCACCGCGCCCGGGGCAAAGTAAATGCTGAGTTGAATGGCTCCCAATGGCGCTATGCGCGCCCAGTCGCCCGCCAATTGCGCGGCCAGTTGCTGGCGCGCCTGCTGGCTCAGCTGGGTGCCGCCACGAAGCTGTTCCTCGCGGTAGGTTTGATAGGCAGTGCGCACCGAGGCTTGAAATTGCGGGTTGTCGCTGATCATCTGTGCCAGCAATTGCGCCAGCGCGGTTTGACTGAGTTGCTGGTTGTCCAGCTGCTGTTGCTGCTGGCTGTGCGTCTGCGCCAGGCTGGCCTGCCAATCCTTATCCAGCCCGCGCAAATCCATAACCAGCAGCCAGGCAAATACCGCCAGGGCGACTACAGCGGAAATACCGGGGAGCCAGGGATACCATCGGGCCAGAGGTGAAACCATGCCGTTACTCTTTGCAACCAGTGAAAGGCAGGTGCGCGAATGGCTTAACGCGAGGGGTAAGTGAGTTGGGGGCAGTATGTGGCGCCCAAATTGCACCTGCAGAATAAAAACCAGTGTAGTGCAAAATGGGCGCTAGCGTAGGCGCAGCTGGCGCTTTGACGCTGGGCACGGGGGTTATTCCCCAGCGCTTTTATCGGCCGCTTTTTCGGCGCGCTTACGGCGCGCGTCCTTGGGGTCTGAGGTGAGTGGACGATAGATCTCCACCCGGTCGCCCTGATGCAGTACATAGCTGTCTGCCGGGTCCAGGCCTTTAACCCCCAGCGCCTGGCCAAAAATGCCCATTTTCGCGGTGGCCAGGTCCAGCTCGGGGAAGTGTTCGTTAATGCGCGAGCGCTGCACCGCCTGCATGGCGGTAGTACCTGGCTCCACCAGCAGCGCAATAATTTTTTGTTTGTGTGGCAGGGCGTAGGCCACTTCCACATTGATGAGATCGAAATCTGCCATGGTTAGGTCTCGGTAAATCGCTACAGCTAGCGCTAAAACTAATCAGAAAAGTGTTCAACCATAAATTTGTCTGGCGCGGGCGCAGAGGGCATCCACCTGCTTGCCGCCAAGGCTTTCAAAAAGCTTGCCCACAGCCATACCCAGCAGGCGGTTTTGCAACTCAAACTCCAGCTCGAACATCACCTTGCAGGCGGCGTCACTTAACGGCTGAAAACGCCAGGTGCCGCGCAGGAATTTAAACGGGCCATCGACCAGCTCCATGGTCATCTGCTGCGGCGGCTGCAGCTGGTTGCGGGTGACAAAGCTCTGGCTGACACCGGCTTTGGACAACTCCAGTCGCGCCTCCAGCCAGTTGTCGCCGCGGCTGAGAATCTGCGCGCCGACACAGCCATCCATATACTGCGGATAGGCTTCAATATCATTGACCAGGTCGAACATCTGCTGCGCCGAATAGGCCACCAGGGCCGAGCGCTCTACTCGCTGCACCACTGGCCGCTCCTATTCCGCCAACACCTGAATCATCAGGGGATAAAGGCCATTGATCAACACCGCCAACACCAGCAGTGGCGACACATACTTAAGCACCCAGCGCCAGAGGCCAAGCACCCCGTGGGTCTCCTGACGAAACTCCAGATGCGCCTGCTCGCGTTTAAGCACCCAGCCAACAAAAAGCGCAATTAAAAAGCCGCCTGCGGGCAGGAGAATATTGGTGGCGATAAAGTCCATGGAGTCGAAAAAGTTTTTGCCCCAGAGGAACTGCTTATCGGCCCAGATATTAAACGAGAAGACCGAGCCCAGGCCGAGCAGCCAGGCGCTAAAGCCAACCAACAGGCAGGTGAGCAGGCGCGGCAGACGAAAGCGCTCGGTGATATAGGCGACCGCCGGCTCCAAAATGGAAATACTCGAACTCCAGGCCGCCAGAATTACCATTAAAAAGAAAGCGCAGCCGATAAATGTGCCGCCGGTCATGTTGCCAAAGGCCACCGGCAGGGTGACAAACATCAAGCCGGGGCCGCCCGAGGGGGCAATGCCCGGAGTGGCAAAAACAAAGGCGAAAATTGCCAGGCCAGCCATTACCGCCACCAGGGTATCCAGGCAGGCGACTATCACCACAGTGCGGCTGATGGAACTGGTGTGGGGCATATAGGAGCCATAGGCCATAATCGCGCCCATACCCAGGCTCAGGGTAAAAAAGGCGTGGCCCAGGGCCACCAGGGTGGCCTCCCAGGTGAGGTCCTCCGGGTTAAAACTGAACATAAAATTCCACGAGAGGCCGAACTCACCGGTGTTATAGGCATAGCCCAAAAGCACCAGCAGCAGTACAAACAGCAGCGGCATCATAATGCGCACCGCTGTCTCCAGGCCTTTATTCACCCCCAGCGCCAGCACTGCCAGAGTCATAAGGCTAAACAGCCCATGGGCTTCAATCATGCCGCCCTCGGCCGTTTGCACATGGTTGAACAGCGCGGTGGAGCTATTGCCATCCAGGCCGGCAAACTGCCCCTGGAGCGCAGCCCAAAAGTATTCCAACGTCCAGCCGCCAATCACCGTGTAAAAGGACAAAATCAAAAAGCCGGCCAGCACCCCCATAATGCCGATGATCTTCCACAGCGGCGAGGCGCCAGCTTCATGGCTGACTTTTTCCATGGCGAAAATCGGGTTGGCGCGGCCGCGGCGACCGAGCATCACCTCGGCCATCATGATTGGTATACCTATAAGGGCGATACACACCAGATACACCAGGACAAAGGCGCCGCCGCCGTTTTCGCCGGTGATATAGGGAAACTTCCAGATATTGCCCAGGCCCACCGCCGAACCTGTGGCGGCCAGGATAAAGGTGCCGCGCTGGCCCCAGACGGCGTGCTGCTTGATGCGTGACATGGGCGCTTCCTCATGCATGTATGGCTACCTTATTGTTGGGCGTTTGCTGTGTGCGACTGTGAACCGGCCGGTTGCGGGCCGCCAATGGCAGGGGCCCAGCTGGGTGTTTGCGCCTCATAACGGGCAAAACTAAACAAAACCGGAATTGTACCCAGATTCCCCCAGCGCGACGAGGCTTGGCCATCAGCTTATGGCCAAGCGCCGAACAAATTCCGCACCCCGGCCGGGTTCGAGACAGGGCGCGGCCTTTGCCCGTATAATGCCCGGCTATTTTTCTTTAATCAGGTTAGACAAGCCCAGTTCATGGCCAGTAAAAAGCAAAAAAACTCAGGCACGACCATTGCCCTCAACAAAAAAGCCAAGTTCGACTACGAGCTGCACGAGCGCTTCGAAGCTGGCTTGGCCCTGACCGGCTGGGAAGTCAAAAGCCTGCGCGCCGACAAGGGCCAGATCACCGACGCCTTTGTCCAGTTTAAAAATGGCGAAGCCTGGCTGCACGGCGCGCGTATTACGCCCCTGGCCAGCGCCTCCACCCACTTTGTCACCGAGCCGCTGCGCACCCGCAAACTGCTGCTCAACCGCCGCGAACTCTCGCGCATACAGGACGCCATAGAGCAGAAAGGCTATACCGTAGTGGCCACCGCGCTCTACTGGAAAAACCACCTGATCAAATGCGAGGTGGCCATCGCCAAAGGCAAGCAGCTGCACGACAAGCGCGAGACCGAAAAAGCCCGCGACTGGGCGCGCGACAAACAGCGCATTTTCCAAACCGGAAATAAATAATTTCCCCATTCGTTAAGGACACTCCATGAGCCAGGCGCGCGCCCACTTCAGTTCCAGTTTTGGTTTTTTGATGGTGGCGTCCGGCTCGGCCATAGGCCTGGGCAATATTTGGGGCTTCCCCACCCAGGCCGCCAACAATGGCGGCGCCGCCTTTGTGTTGGCCTATCTGGTACTGGCTTTTTTACTCGCCTTCCCCGCGCTTATGGCCGAGCTGATTATCGGCCGCCACAGCAACACCAATATTGTTAACGCCCTGGGCTCCCTCAGTGACAAACCCGCTATCAATAAACTCGGTGGCGCTCTGGGTTATTTGGGTGTTATTACCGCCAGTTTGATTTTAAGTTTTTATGCGCTGGTGGCCGGGTGGATGCTGGCGCACTTTCTCGAGCCTTTGGCATTAATTGTCGGCGCCGAAAATTTTGCCCACTGGTGCAGCACAGCAACTAACCAGCGCGATTTAATTCTCTGCGGCAGTTTTTCTGCCTGGACGATTTTTATCGTCGCCCAGGGCATTAATAAAGGCATAGAGTCCTGGGCCAAAAAATTGATGCCCATGCTGCTGATTATTTTAATCGCGCTGATTATTTATGTGTTTACCCAGGCAGGTGCGCGCCAGGGCTTGCACGCTTATTTGGTGCCGGACTTTTCTCATCTGCGCGATCCACAATTGCTGCTTAAAGCCATGGGCCAATCATTTTTTTCGCTGTCCCTGGGCGTGGGCACCATGCTGATTTACGGCTCCTATTTAGGTAAGACCTTGGCCCAGGAGCAGAGCCCGCACAAACAGTATCGCGATCGGCTACCGCGCCTGGGGGCGATTGTCACCTTAATGGACAGCGGCTTTAGTTTTCTTGCCGGTTTGCTGGTGGTGCCCGCGCTCTATGTCGCCCAGGCCCAGGGCCTGAGTATTTTTGGCGGCGACGGCCAGCTGCTCGCCGGGCCGGGCATAGTCATGCAGGTATTGCCCAGTTTGTTTGCCACTATGGGCGCAGCGGGCAACTGGGTGGCCATGGGCTTTTTTGCATTGCTGAGCATTGCCGCTATCACCTCCTCCATCTCCATGCTCGAAGTGCCTGTGTCGGTGGCGGTGGAAAAAACGCAACTCAGTCGCCGCCGCGCCGCAGGCATTATTGGCAGCCTGATTTTTTTATGCAGCTGCCTGATTATTTTTAACTTTGAGCTTTTATTTGATCGCGTGATCAGCTTTAGCACCCGCTACAGCGAGCCTTTTATGGGCCTGGTGCTCTGCCTGTTTGCAGGCTGGATTTTGCATCGCAATAAAAAATTGCTGCAGCTGCGCGATGCCGACACCGGCCTGGCGCAATCCTGGTTCTGGCGCATTTGGCCCTTCTACGTGCGCTTTGTCTGCCCGCTGTTAATTGTCGCCATGTTTGTGCAAAGCCTGCGTTAGTGGCCGCGCGCCCGAGTCACAATCAGCACTTGCCCAAGTGCACGGGCAAAGCAAAAATCAGTGACATTTTCCCTTTCCAAGCGGCATAAGCCTCGCTATGATCAGTGCCAGTCACAAACCTTGGGGTACTTGACTAGAGCGCTAATCGCTAGCACTCGCCAGGCGGAGAGTCCCGCATCCGCCGGGATATCTGGGGAAATTTTAAGGAGATAAAAATTATGCAGTGGTTTTTAGCCGTACTAAAAAATTATGCAACTTTCACTGGTCGTGCACGCCGTCAGGAATACTGGATGTACGTGTTGTTTGTTTTCATTATTTCTATAGCCTTGGCGATTGTTGATGCGGTCTTGGGCACAGCTGTGCTCGGTCTCATCTTCACCCTGGCGATTCTGGTTCCCAGCATTGCAGTCTGCGCCCGCCGCCTGCACGACACTGGCCGCAGCGGCTGGTGGCAATTGATCCAACTGATTCCGTTGATCGGCTTTATTGTGCTGCTGATTTTCCTGGTACAGGACAGCAACCCAGGCGAAAACGCTTATGGTGCAAACCCTAAAGAAGCCTAAGCCTGTTTAACGGTGACCTGCCCGCTGGGCAGGTCCACTGATCTCGCTGTTCCCTTCGCTGTTCCCTTCGCTGTTCCCTTCGCGCTTCTCCCTCGCCTTTCCCCTAGAACTTTTCCCTCGTCTTTCCCTCGCATGTATTTAACGCTGCCGTTTTAACTCTGTACTTTTTAATCCTGCACTTTTTAGCTCTGCATTTTTTAACTCTGAGCCTTGCCTCTGCAAAATTATTCTGGCAGCTGCCAGCTCACCGCTGGCGATTGCAAAATTAACGCCGCCACCTGATTTTGGCGATTGCAGCGCATCTTGGTAAAAATTGATTTCAACTGCGCGCGCACTGTGTGCGCCGAGCGCTGATCGCGCAGGGCAATGGCTTGCGGCTCCATCCCCTGGGCAATATCGCGCGCGACTCTGGCTTCACTTTCGGTGAGTTGAAACAGGCGCATTAACATCGGCAGGTCTATATGCGCCAGCTGCTCAGGATCGTAAATATACAGCGCGACATGGGCGGGGGCGGCGCAAAAAAATGCGCTGCTACTGGCCAACAGAGAACCGCCCGCCTGGGGCGCTATAGGGGTTAAAAAGCAGCTGAGTGTAGGGCGGTTATCGCGGCGAATATAAACTGTCTGCTCTTGTGCCGGCACCTCGGCATTGAGTGGCAGCACATCTTTAAACGCCCGCCAAAAGCGAGCGGCAACCGCCGCTTCGCGAAAGCGCAATTCACGCTTGCAGGTGGAGATATCATTCTGGCGCAGGATCGACTCGGCGCGCGGCGATTGCATCACCACCCGCCCCTGTTGATCGAGCAGTACAAAGGGCAGAGGGCGCGCCTGGGCGGCAAACACGCTGGCCTGGGCGCGAGTGTCCATTTCCGCCGCCAGCTGCTCCAGGCGCAGCGCCTGCCGCAGATGCGGCAGCAGGCCATTGACCAGGCCGGTGGCATGTTCTGAATAGTGGCCCTGGCCGCGGGTGCGCTGCACCAGCAATTGCACCCTGTGGCTACCGGCGCTAAACACAGTGCCGCAGATGCCGTGGTGTATATCCTGGGCGCTGGCCCAATCGTTGTAGAACTCGGTCTGGTAAAAGGCGTCCTGACGGCAGGAGAAATCCAGATAGGTTGAATAGAGGCGGCCGCTGGGTTTTTCCGCCAGTTCCAGCCGCCAGGGGCAGGTGTTTACGTAGTAGTCGACATAGCGCTGGTGATCGCCGCTGTCGATATTGACCTTGGTGGAGTGAAGCACCTGATTGGCTTCGGCATTGAGCAGCAGCATACGCGCCGAGCGCGACTGAGTGGCATCCACCAGCTGCTGCAAAAACTCATCCCAGTTGCCTCCTTCGCCCAGGCCGCCATATAGGCTCTCCAGCAGTTGCGGCTGTTGCGCAAAAAAATGTCGGTCGAGCTGCTGATCTCTCATAGGCAGAGTAAATTTGCTGGTGAATTACAATGGCGTCAAAATACTATAACGCTAACCGAGTCGATTAATCCATGACGGGGAATTTACACTTCTCCCGCAAAAAATAAATAGGGCGGATTTTCCATATGCAGCTGGATTCAGCGAATACAGAACAACAATTGGTGGTGTTTGTCCATGGTTGGAGCTGCCGCGCCAGCGATTGGGACGCAACCATTGCGGCGCTTGCCCCCCAGTTGCCCAGCAGCTGGCAGTGCCTGGCACCCAGCCTGCCCGGCCACATTGGCGCCGAGCAGGAAGCCTGCAATGACTGGAGCATCCCCGGCCTGGCCCGCGCCCTCTGCGCCAAGCTGCCAGAGCAGCTGCCAGTGACCCTGGTGGGCCACTCCATGGGCGGCTGCGTCGCACTGGAGGCGGCGGCGCAGCTGGGCGAAAGGGTTAAACACGTTATTCTGGTGGACACCTTCGGCCTGCCCTATGGCGATATGGATGCCGCCACCATTGACAGTATCGAGCGCCCCTTTAACGAGGACTTTGTCGGCGCCATGCAGTATCTGGTAGATAACACCACCCCGGCCAACCTGGACCCGGGTATCCGCGACGGGATTAAAGCGCGCATGGCCAGTGCCAGGCCGGAGCTGATGCTACCCATCTGGCATCAACTGCTGCGCTGGTCGCCAGACGCCGCTTTTACCGCCATTCACTGCCCCATAAGCGCACTTAACGGCGAGCATATTCCCGCGCCAGCCCAGGCGCGCTGCGCCCCCTATGTCAACGCCCAGGTGCTGGCAGGCTGCCATCACTTCCCGCAATTTGAGCAGCCCGCCGCCTTCCAGGCCGCCCTGAGCAAGCTGCTGTTGCCAATGCCTGGCCTTTAGCGGGCTAGCGCTTAAATCAACCTTTCTGCCATTGCATCCCCCATTTGGGGGATGCCCCAGCCCCCGTCCCCGCCTAAAATTTTGTGACCCTTATCACGGCCAGCCCGCCTCTCTGCAGGCTGGTTTTAAGGAAAATTTTTTGGCACTTAAACGTCCATAAACCCCAGGGGATTCTTTATGCAGAAGTCTATTCAGCAGGGCTTGCTTTCCGCCTTGATCATTAGCCTGGCCGCCTGCGGCGGTAGTGGCGGCAGCCACAAATCGTCCAGCAGCTCCAGCTCATCCAGCTCAGTTGCCTCCAGTGCAGCCAGCAGCGAGAGCTCCAGCAGCTCGGTAGCAAGCAGTTCAAGCTCGGTCGATAGCAGCTCCAGCTCAGTAGAAAGCAGCGTAACTTCATCCAGCGATTCATCGTCCAGTGCCAGCAGTGACAGCTCCGCCAGCGCCTCGTCCACCAGCAGCAGCGATTCCAGCTCCAGCCAGGCCAGCTCTTCCGCCGTGAGTACCGATTATGTAGTTCGAGTTTACTCCACCGAAGTATTAGCCGATGGCATGACCAAGGTGAGTATGAAGGTTGCAGGCAGCACCAGTGTCCGCCAAAAAACCGAAGAGACAGAGCTGACTGCCGAAAACTTCAAAGTGGTGCTGGTTAACCTGGATGGCTCTATTGCAGAAGAAATTCCCGTATTGGCTTCGCAGATTACCAAGCGCTCTGACGGCAGCTACAGCATCAATGTGCCAGGCGTGCCCCGTCTGGACTGTGTGATTATTGCCGACATCAGCAAGCCGGTTGTGCTGCCCACCACCGGCAGCCTGTTCGACACCGACCTGCTGCTGGCGCCTACCACAGACACAGAACTGGACCTGGATCTGGGCTCCACTGTGGCCTATGCCGAACTGCTTGACCAACTGGGTGGCACAGGCACCTTTGACTCAATCGCCAGCAAACTGAATGTATCTGACGCCAGCCAGTTGCAGGCGCTGAAAGACCTGATCGTCAATGTGCAGCAAACTATCGAAAACCAGGTATTCACCAGCCTGACCCTGGAAGCAGCTAAAGCCGCTATCAAAACCGCCGTTACCGACATAATCACCCAGGAAGTGCAAAACATTAACAGCCAGGTGGAAAGTACCCTGGTCACTGCACTGGCCAGCGGCGGCGGTATTCACTGGTACGACGGCCTGACCCTGGGCGAAGTTTTCCACGGCGCCATTACCAGCAGCCAGGCTGAGCAGCAGTACTACTACAATGGCACCAGCTTTGAGTTGTATGAAAACGACTACAGCCCGGACATGATGTTGAGCAGCTCTGCCTGGGTTGTCAGCGCCGACCGGGTCAGTGTGTTCAGCAGCAACCAGGACGGTTCAGTCACCCTCACCGATAGCCTTGCCACCCAGGCGCAAATCAACGCCAAAGCGGCCCAGGCCTATAACCTGGAGGGGCGCAATATTGCCGAGTTTTTCAACGCCAACACCGCCACCAAGGCGCTGGCTGGCATAGTTGACCCCAGCAGTACCTTTGGCGCTGGCGCCACCGGCTATCGCATCAACCTCACCGCGCAAACCGATGAATATCGCCTTTGGTACAACGCTGGTGACGAAACTGGCGTGTGCGAGTTTGACGCCGACAAAAACGCCAACGACTATGGTGGCAGCTGTGAAACGGTCAATGGCCAGGTATGGAATACCGGAGGCTGGTGGGATTTCTCCATGGCCTTTACCAGCCTGAACAACCTCTTCTCGACTGATGCCGGCGCAGCGGCCAGCGGCTCCAAGTTGCTCAACATCAGCTGGCTGGGCGGGCAACAAATTTCCGTACAGCTGATTAACGATGCCAACAAAACCGCTCACTACTACCTTACCGAGTGGGCAGATACCGGCTTTGTTACCGAAGCTTTGGGCGATGGCGTCTGGGCCTATATAACCCTGCCCGGCTTAACCGGCGACGAGGCCCAGGCGATAGTGCTGGACGTGCCTGAAGACGTGCAGGCCGAAGGCGACTTTGATAGCCCCCATGTGCTCCTGGCGCTACACAACGGCTATGTACGCGAAGGCAATATCCACAAGTCTGGCGAAATCTTTGAGCTGGGCACCCTGGTGTTAAACGGCACTGCCGCAGACGCGGTGGAATCCGCCACCGACTATAAAACGCCGCTGGTGGGCAGCTGGACCAAAACCAATGCTCAGGGCGTACTAGTAGCCATTACCGCACTCGACAATCAACATGTAGTGCGCGTTGCCGTAGATATAAACGACAACTCCAACTGTGGCAGTGGCATTGAGGTGGACAACTACGGCCTGGGCCTGGACACCAGCATCAAGCTCAACAGCATCTACAAAGACATAGGTGCGTGCGGCTTTGGCACTATTACCGCCAGCAGCATTAACAATGATGTGTTAAGCCTGACCGTCAACGGCACCAGCAAATCGCTGGACCGTCTGGTTAACAGCGGTATCACTGGCAGCTGGTTTGGCGAGAGCGACGATGGCCAGCCAATCCTGTTAACCCTGCTGGGCGATAACCACTTTATCTTCAGCCATCTGGACAATGAAGACGGCCAGTCCGGTGGCATCGCCGGTTACGAATACGGCAGCTTTACCTATGACGCCAACACCGAGGCGTTCGTGCCCACCATCAGCTTGGATACCGATGGCAGCTGGGGTTTTGTTGACAATGGCACCCCAGACGACACCATCTACAGCCTGAGTCTGGATGGTGACAGTCTGACAATCACCTTTACCAGTGGCTCTGAGTCAGGCTCCGTCAGCTTCCAGCGCGTAACCCAGTAAAGCGACTTTGCGTTCCAGCCCGGGCTTACTCCTTCCCCCGGGCAAGGCCAGGGAGGCCGGAAACTTGCCGCCAAGGCGGCAAGCGCGCAAAACAAAAACGCCCGGTAAATACCGGGCGTTTTTGTTTCTGGATATGACTAAAAACACATCTGTTTAGGCAAAAGTTTTGGCGGATTAATCCGCACCGCTAAACCATGGCCAACTAGACTTTTTCGACCGCTCACTGGCCCTAAAGGAACAGTGGGTATTCCTTACGGCTTGGGGGCTTAAGGAAGCTCCCGTTTTAGGAGGGTCGGTTATGTGTGGCTATATTAAATCCCTATTTCCCAGGCTAATTCTGCAGGGCCTCCTGGCCTTAGTGGTGACCTGCCTGGTCGCCTGCGGCGGCAGTAGCAACCATCACAAGTCGTCGAGCAGTTCCAGCAGCTCATCGTCAGTCAGCTCCGCATCGAGCATGTCCAGCTCTGACTCCAGCAGCAGCTCCAGCAGTTCCAGCACCTCGGCGGTCAGCACCGATTATGTGGTGCGCGTCTACTCCACCGACCTGGGCAGCTCCAGCAGCGCCGGCCCGGTAAAACCCAGCCAAAAAACTACGGCGGCTAAAACCTATAGCTACAAAACCCAGGCCACCGACCTGGGGGTAGATAACTTTAAGGTGGTGATAGTCGACTTGGCCGGCAATATAGTTGAGGAAATTACCCTCAGCCCCTCCCAGGTCACCCAGCGCGACGATGGCAGCTACAGCATTAATGTACCCGGCGTGCCCAGGCTGGACTGCGTGATTATTGCCGACCCC
>CBIMZH010000011.1:0-14096 GCA_966248255.1 uncultured Cellvibrio sp. | reverse complement strand
ATTGTTGATGACTTTTCAACAATGCGACGGATTATTAAAAACTTGCTGCGGGATTTGGGGTTTTCCAATACCCATGAGGCGGATGACGGGGTTACCGCGCTGCCAATGTTAAAGAACGGTGATTTTCAGTTTTTGGTAACTGACTGGAACATGCCCGGCATGACCGGGATAGACCTGTTAAAGGCAGTTCGCGCCGATGACAAACTGCGTACCCTGCCAGTGTTAATGGTGACCGCCGAAGCCAAGCGCGATCAAATTATTGAAGCGGCTCAGGCGGGTGTAAACGGCTATGTTGTTAAACCTTTCACCGCCCAAGCCCTGAAAGAAAAAATCGAAAAGATTTTTGACCGTGTGGGCTAGCGCCGACAGAACTCGATAACAAGGCACAGCAATGGCATCTGATATCCAATCATCCGTCAACGCTGAGTTCGTCGCTGAGCTAAAAGAGTGCGCCAAGCTCCTCGCCGACAAACTGCACAGCAATCAATTCGAAGATGCCTCAGTGTTAATACAAACACTGACGCAGACTCGCGACCGTCACATTTTTCAATCGGTGGGGCGACTGACGCGAGGTTTGCATGATGCGATTGTGAACTTCAATGTCGACGCCGATTTGACCAAAGAACCACCGAAGATTGCCAACTCCGATATCCACGACGCCTCTAATCGGCTGAGTTATGTTATCGACCTAACGCAAAAGGCCGCGGAAAAAACCATGGATATGGTTGATGAGGCTGCACCTATTGCGATGAATCTGGGGCAGGAGGCAGGCAGTCTGCGTGCCGAATGGGCCAGATTAAAACGTCGCGAGATGAATGCGGATGAATTCCGCCAGTTGTATGAGCGCATGGACGGATTCCTGGGGCAGATGGTGACCGGTACCGAACAGCTCAGTAAAAATCTGCAGGACATAGTACTGGAGCAAGGCTTTCAGGACTTAACCGGGCAGGTGCTCAAGCGAGTAATGGGCCTGATCAATGATGTTGAAAAAGATTTGGTCAGCCTGGTGCGTATTGCCGGTCAAGTTGAAGAAGTAGCAGGGCTCAGTGGTGACAGCGATCGCGAAGAGCATGATCTCGAGATTATGAACAAACGCAAAACTGAAGCTGAAGGGCCACAAATCAACAAAGAGCGTGTCGATGTTGTGTCTGGTCAAGATGAAGTCGACGATCTTTTGTCGAGCCTGGGCTTTTAATTTGGCACTCCATTAAACATATGTAAATGTGTGCCGATATCTAATTATCGGAAATAACAGCGGGGCAGATATGCCTGCCCAGTGTGAGGAAAGTTGAATGAGTTTTGGTGACGACGAGGATATTCTGCAGGATTTTCTGGTGGAGGCGGGGGAGATCCTCGAGCGCCTTAATCAGCAATTGGTAGACCTTGAGCAGCGTCCCGGCGACAAAGACTTATTAAACGCAATTTTTCGTGGATTTCACACAGTAAAAGGCGGTGCTGGATTTTTGTCACTCACGCCTATGGTCGAGTGCTGTCACGTAACCGAAAACCTGTTTGACATCCTTCGCAATGGCAAGCGCACTGTCACCTCCGAGCTTATGGATGTGGTACTGCAAGCGCTGGACATGGTTAACCAGCAATTTGAGTTGGTGTCCCAGCGCGAAGAATTGCCCCCTGTTGATCCTGCGTTAATTTCCGCTCTGGAGCGCTTGGTATCCGGTGAAGATTTGGCGGCTGAAGCACCAGCGGCAATTGCGGAGCCCATGCTTGAGCCTGCAGCTGCCGCTGCGCCTGCTGAGGGTGATATTACCGATGAAGAATTTGAACAATTACTGGATGCCATAGCAGGCACTGCGCCTGCAGTTGCGGCCAGCCCTGAACCAGTTCAATCGGTTGTCGCTGCAAGTGGTGACGATATCAGTGAAGATGAATTTGAGGCACTGCTCGATCAGCTGCACGGCAAGGGTAAGAGCCCAGGCACAGGCGCTGCTGCTCAGTCTGCGCCTGCTGCTACTGCCTCTGCCAGTGGTACAGAGGATATTTCTGAAGATGAATTTGAAGCACTTCTGGATCAACTTCACGGCAAGGGTAAGGGGCCTGGCACCGGGGCGACCACTTCTGCGCCTGCTCCTGTGGTTGCCGCTGCGCCAGCCGCTGCCGCGCCGGTATCCGGCGAACTAATTAACGACGATGAATTTGAGGCTTTACTGGATCAGTTACACGGTAAGGGTAAGGGGCCGACAACGCCTGGTTCTACACCCAATCCTGCAGCGCCTGTAACTCCAGCTGCACCAACACCGGCACCAAAGCCTGCTGCCGCAGCCAAGGTAGAGGCGCCAGTGGCCAAAGCAGCGGAAGTTAAGCCTGCCGCCAAACCTGCACCAGCGAAAGCTGAACCTGCCAAAGCTGCCCCTGTTGCTGAAAAAGACGCGCCGCAAGTTGAAACCACCGTGCGGGTAGATACCCAACGGCTCGATGACATCATGAATATGGTGGGTGAGTTAGTGCTGGTGCGCAATCGTCTGGTGCGCCTGGGGAGTAGCTCCACTAACGAACAGCTGGTCAAGGCCGTAGCCAATCTTGATGTGGTGACTGCAGACTTGCAGACTTCAGTCATGAAAACCCGGATGCAACCGATTAAAAAAGTGTTCGGTCGCTTCCCGCGTGTAGTGCGTGACCTCGCGCGCAATCTGCGTAAAGAAATTAATTTGGAACTGGTGGGTGAAGAAACTGACCTGGATAAAAACCTAGTCGAGGCACTTGCCGATCCACTGGTGCACCTGGTGCGCAACTCGGTGGATCACGGTATTGAATATCCAGATATTCGCGAGGTTAATGGCAAACCGAGAATCGGTCAGGTGGTGCTTGCTGCGGAGCAGGAAGGGGACCATATACTTTTGTCCATCAGTGATGATGGCGCTGGAATGGACCCGGTTAAGCTGCGTCGCATCGCGGTAGAGAAGGGTTTGTTTGATGAAGATACCGCCAATCGGCTGTCGGATTCCGAAGCCTATAACCTGATTTTTATGCCCGGTTTCTCCACCAAAAAAGAAATATCCGATGTCTCTGGTAGAGGCGTGGGTATGGATGTGGTGAAAACTAAAATCAGTCAGCTCAATGGCAGTGTGGAAATCAAATCCGAGTTGGGCAAAGGCACGCGCTTTATCATTAAGGTTCCGTTGACACTGGCAATTATGCCCACCCTGATGTTTATGCTGGGAGCGCAAACTTTTGCGTTCCCACTGGTGAGTGTGAATGAGATTTTCCACATGGATTTGACCAAGTCCCATGTGGTTGATGGCCAGGACTGCGTGGCAATTCGCGATCAGGCAATCCCCCTGTTTTATATGAAAGACTGGCTGGTGAAAACCGGTTATGGCGACCGCCCGGATAGCGCCCATGTTGTTATAGTGACTGTCGGCACCAGGCGGGTGGGCTTTGTTGTTGATCAACTTATTGGTCAGGAAGAGGTGGTTATCAAACCACTTGGCAAGATGTTGCAAGGTACACCTGGCATGGCCGGTGCCACCATTACTGGCGATGGCACTATAGCGCTGATACTGGATATCCCCAGTCTGTTGCGTCGCTATACTCGCGGTTCTACCAGCTGGGGGCATAGTTAAGCTTCTCTGGGGTAAAGGCTGTGGCGCTCGGGTTGCTGGTGAATTTAGCTGGTGAAATTTAAGAGTATAGGCATCGCAAGTAGTCGCTTGCGTGGAGAAAAATAAATGCCAGTTAGGGTGTTAGTAGTAGATGACTCAAATTTCTTTCAGCACCGCCTGAAAGAAATCATCAATGAACATCCGGATCTCCAGGTTGTGGGAATTGCCAGCAATGGTCGCGAAGCCATAGATAAAGCGGCAGAACTGCGACCAGATATAATTACCATGGATTTTGAAATGCCGGTGATGGATGGTGTAACAGCCATCAAGCACATAATGGCCCAGCGCAAAGTCCCCATTCTGATGTTCTCCTCACTCACCTATGAAGGTGCCAAGATTACTTTGGATGCCTTGGCCGCTGGCGCCTTGGATTTTATCCCTAAGGACTTTGCCGAAGTCTCTCGCAATTCGGTTGGTCTAAAAAAGAAGCTCCACGAGCGCCTGATTAGTCTCGCAGGGGCTGGTAGTAATATGGTCCGCGCCGAAGCGGCGGCGGACGTAAAACCTGTTCCCCCGGCGAAACCTGCTGTTGCTCCTTCTTCGAATGATCGCCCGGTTGTTGCCCGCAATACCGTTACGGCGGCTAAAGGCGTAACCATGGTTCCGCCACCTCCAGTGCCTGGCAAGGTGTCGTCCGCACAGGATAGCTACCGTCTCAAAAACCGCCCTAAGCTGTTAGTTATAGGCGCATCTACTGGTGGGCCTGTTGCATTAACGGAAGTGTTAACGCCTCTGCCTGCCAACTTTCCTCTACCTATAGTGCTGGTGCAGCATATGCCGGAAAATTTCACTAAAGCGTTTGCTGAGCGGCTCAATAAGCAGTGCCATATTCGTGTGAGAGAGGCGGTCGATGGCGATCAGCTTGAGCCTGGTTTGGCACTCCTGGCGCCAGGCGGTAAGCAGCTAATGTTAGATAAGCGCAACGGTGGATGTGTAAGGGTACTGCCTGACGACGACCGGGTGAACTACAAACCCTCGCTGGATATTACTTTTGGCTCGGCAGCCAATGCCTATGGTGATAAGGTTTTGGGTGTGGTGCTTACGGGAATGGGGTCTGATGGCTGCAAGGGCGCGCGTTTGTTAAAAGATGCGGGTTCGTCGCTTTGGTCACAGGATGAGGCGAGTTGTGTAATTTATGGTATGCCTATGGCGGTGGCTAAAGCTGGGTTAACGGACAAGGTTCTCAGCCTAAAAGAAATTGGCCCCCGCTTAGTGCGTGAGGTTCACTAATGGATGTACTGAGTTTTCTCGGCGTTATTATAGGTTTTGCCGCCATTATTGGCGGTAACTTTTTGGAGGGTGGCGGCATTGGCACCCTGTTAAATGGCTCGGCAGCATTTATTGTTATTGGTGGCACTCTGGGTGCGGCTATGCTGCAAACACCCAAGCAAAGTTTGAAGCGGGCCATGCAAATTATTGTCTGGGTTTTTAAGCCGCCTTATGTTCCATTTAAGCAGGGTGTGAATAATATTTCCCGTTGGGCTACGGCGGCGCGCAAAGACGGCCTTCTGGGGTTGGAGGGCGTAAGTGAGCGCGAGAAAGATAAGTTTGCAAAAAAAGGCCTGCAGTTGTTAGTGGATGGCAATGAGCCTGAGGTTATACGTCGCGTGCTGGAGACAGATATGTATGTCGATGAGCAACGCGACCTGGATGCGATTAAATTTTATGAATCTATGGGTGGTTATGCGCCGACGATAGGCATTATTGGTGCGGTGATGGGCCTGATTCATGTGATGAATAATTTGGCTGACCCAGCAACCCTGGGGCCGGGTATTGCGGTTGCATTTGTGGCCACCATTTACGGTGTTGCACTGGCCAACTTATTGTTTATCCCCATCGCCAATAAATTGCGCATGTGCGTCAATGAATACACTCAGTACCGGGAGCTGATCATTGAGGGAATTATTGCTATCGCCGATGGTGAGAGCCCCAGGTCTATTGAGGTCAAGCTTAATGGTTACCTTTATTCCAATTGAAATGGGTAAATTGAGATGGGTAAATTGAATTGGATTAATTGTTATGCCGCGTCGTAGGCGACAAGACATACACGTCAATCATGAGCGCTGGTTAATCTCCTACGCCGACTTTATTACCCTGCTGTTTGCTTTTTTTGTGGTGATGTATTCCATTTCCCAGGTTAACCAAAGCAAGTACCGCGTATTGTCGGAAACCTTTGTTGAGGCTTTTAATCAGCCGAATGATGCTCAGGCTAACCCGAAACCGACAGAGAATATCTCCCCCTCAAATACGCTAATTAGTCCCGTGGAAATGGGTAAAACCTCCATTAATCCCGTGGATTCAACCACGCCGGTTACCCTTAACCCCGGTGAATCAACCCCAGCCAAAGTATTTGAGCAGCAAGCCGAGGATGCCACCCAGGTTAAAACAGCTGACGAATTAACTCAGATTTCGGATTTGGTGAGCGAAAAATTTGCGTCGCTCATTGATGATCAGTTGGTGCAGGTTTCCAGCAACGAGCTGTGGCTGCAAATTGAACTTAAGGACAGCATTTTATTTCAGTCAGGTGATGCCGCGCCCAGTGAGCAGGCCTTGGCGATTTTTAATGAAATTGCCGCGATATTAAAACCTTACAACAATCCGATTCAGGTTGAGGGATATACAGATAATATCCCCATTAACAGCCCGCGCTATCCAACCAACTGGGAGCTTTCCAGTGCCCGCGCCAGCGCGATAGTCAAAGTGCTGGCAAGTCAGGGGGTGTCGCCCGAGCGCCTGGCGGCAGTAGGTTATGGGGAGTATCAGCCGGTTGCGACTAATACTACTCCCGATGGTCGGGCGCAAAATCGACGCGTAGCTATTATGGTTGCCAAACGCAAAATGGATCGCCCGCAGGCGCCCTTGAGTGAATCGTTAAAGCCCTAGTCTAAAACAATAGTTGGCAGCGCATACTGGTGACGGCGCTGCCCTCCAAGAGCACCCGCTGCTCACCAACTTCTACGCGAAGTTTTCCGCCTCGAGCCGAAATCTGATGCGCTACCAATCTGTTTTTGTTGAGCCTTTTGCTCCAGTAATCCCCCAGGCTGCAGTGGGCAGAGCCGGTTACCGGGTCTTCATCTATGCCATATGCAGGAGCAAAAAAACGCGAGACAAAATCTACGCCATCGCTGCCGGGGGCGGTCACTATCAGGCCGCGGCACAGCAACTGTTTGATTGCCGGTAAATTGGGGTGGTATTGCGATAGGGCTTTTTCATTTTCCAAAACCATCAAAAAATCTTCTCCAGCTGCGAAAAGCCCCTGATGTTCTCGCCCCAGCAAGGCCTCAAAGTTACCCGAGGCGAGGGGGTGTACCGGAATTCGGGGAAAGTCCAACTGAAAACCATCATCCAGGCTAGTTGCGCGCAATTCACCGCTGCGGGTACTAAAGCGGTAACTGTTGCGCGGGATGAGCAGCTCATTGGCCAGCACGTGGGCGCTGGCAAGGGTTGCGTGGCCACAGAGGTTAACTTCGCATTTAGGGGTAAACCAACGCAGATCCCAAAGGTCTGATTCCCGCTGGATTAAAAACGCCGTTTCCGAGAGATTAAACTCAGCGGCGGTTGCTTGCATCCAGGCATCTGGTCTGGGCTCGTTTAGTACGCAAACGGCTGCCGGGTTGCCGGCAAAAGGGGTTTGGGTAAAGGCATCAACCACAAATGCTGATAAGGGTTTCATCGCAGGTTTTGTCCAAAGCAAATAACTGTTTATAGGTTAGGTTTTTTTCAGTTTGGCCGATAAATTGGTATTTAGGTATATCTGAAAGCTAATTCTTATTAAACACAGACTCTTCTGGTTGTAATTTGATCAGATGGACTTCTAGACTTTAAGTCCCGATGGGTAATTTAGTTCGGGTAGACGTAATTAAAAATGGGCATAGAGCTTGCAGAGAGCTAATTTGTTTAATTTGAAGACACGCGTTGTGCCTAAGCTTTGACGCAGGTGAGGATAAGTCCGTGCGAGTAATAGCTGTCGCAAATCAAAAGGGTGGCGTGGGGAAAACCACGACCAGCGTAGCCTTGGGGGGGATTTTGGCCTCGTCGGGGAAGCGAGTTTTATTATTGGATTTGGATCCCCACGGATCTCTGTCCAGCTATTTCCGCCAAGATCCTGACACTCAATCATTGAGTAGCTATACGCTGTTTCAGGAGCGAAAAGAGCTTAGTCATGAATCGGTTAAGCGATTAATCCAGCCGACCGAGTTTGCCAACCTCCAGTTGATACCTGCCACGACTGCACTGGCTACTCTGGAGCGCCAGGCGATAGGGCAGGATGGTATGGGCCTGGTAATCAGTCGCGCCCTAGCGCAAATCCAGGCTGATTTTGACTATGTCATCATAGATTCACCGCCGCTGCTGGGGGTATTGATGATCAATGCTCTGGCGGCTTGTAGCTGGTTGGTTATTCCGGTGCAAACTGAGTTTCTTGCGCTGAAAGGGCTGGAGAAAATGGTGAACACCCTGGCGATGATGTCGCGCTCGCGCAAAAAGCCCATTAATTACACCATAGTCCCGGTTATGTTTGATCGTCGCACTCAGGCATCGGTTACCAGTTTGCGGACAATTCGCAACACCTATGGCGATACAGTTTGGGCTGGCTTTGTGCCTGTGGATACGCGCTTCCGCGATGCGAGCAAGCAGGGGGTCCCTCCGCATTTATTTGACCCCGGTGCACGTGGTGTAGAGTCCTATACATCGCTGTGGCACTGGTTGGAAAAGGCCTTTAAAGCTGATGAGCGGCAACACTTAAATGATGGCTCAATTGCCAATGCCGCCCAGGGGCTGGCGGGGTGACCTGTGTCTGACTTTAAAAACCCTGAAGACAGCCTGAGTAGCTATTTTGACGAGCTTTTGGATGACCAAGAGCAACAGGATAGTCTTGCCCAGGTTTCCACTAGCCAGCTGGCTGCCGGAGCTTCGCGGGTGGTGGCTTTGCCACAAAAAACTTCTCCAGGTGGGCGCGCTGAAGCTAAGAAGCTAAATTTGGTGCCTGCTCCCCAGGTGTTGCTGGATGCGCCCAAGGTGCAGGCCGCTGAACCCGAATACTTGCAAACTGATGAGCAAAAACAAAAGCTGGAGCGCATGCTACAGACAGCGCGCACGCAATTATTAATTGAGGCAAAGCCGCGCGAAGAGCAGCAAGTAAAGGTTGAAACGGTTGTCCAGACAAGAGTCACCAATAAATTTGAAAACAGGCCCGACGAAATTCAGGATTGGGTGATAGACCCTGAGCCGTCAGAAGCCCTTGTGTTAGAACCCCATGCGTTAGAAACCGCTGTACCTATCCTGGAGCAACACCAACTTCTGGAGGATCAGGAGCAGGTGCCAGGTTTTCAGCTGGAAGGGCTTAACTGGTTGGAAAATGGTCGGCCGCAGTGGGCGCAAAATCGCTTTGATGTCCTATTGTTTGATGTGGCTGGCCTAACGCTGGCGGTGCCACTTATAGCGCTGGGGCAAATTCAGCCGTTAACGGATGAACTTACTCCGCTGTTTGGTCAGGCGGACTGGTTTATGGGCCTGCAACCTACGCCTGCGGGTAAAATCCGCACGGTGAATACCGCCAAGTTTGTGATGCCTGAGCGCTACGATGAAAATTTCGTCAATACGGCAAAATATGTTGTCTCCATTGATGGTGTGCCCTGGGGCTTGGCAGTAGATTCAGTTAATCAGCCTATTAGCTTGCACCCGGACGATGTAAAGTGGCGAGGTGATCGCAGCAAGCGCCCCTGGTTGGCGGGAACGGTGAAAGAGCATATGTGTGCGCTGCTGGATATTCCGCGAATTGGGCAGATGCTGGTTGAGGCGGATCGCAATTTTCGCCCGCATTAATTGTGGCGCCCAGCTTATTCGCGCTTTTACTAGGGCTTATCCCCGGTAGGGGCTGGCAGCTGAGGCTTCCTCGGCTATAGTTATTAGCACATTGATTATTACTACAAATTTAGGGTGGGGCGCTTAGGTGCTCACCCAGGTACAACAGGCTGCGTGCCCTAGAGGAAAATGCAATGGCAAATGATGTAATAAAAAACAAAGGCACAGATGATCCAGTCCTGCAGTGGGTAACCTTTAAGTTGGATGGCGAAACCTACGGCATTAATGTGATGCAGGTGCAGGAAGTGCTGCGCTACTCGGAAATCGCCCCTGTGCCAGGTGCGCCTTCCTATGTGTTGGGTATTATTAATCTGCGCGGCAATGTGGTTACGGTAATCGATACCCGCCACCGTTTTAATTTGCCCAGTGGCGATATCACCGACAACACCCGTATAGTGATTATTGAGGCTGACCGCCATGTTATCGGCATTTTGGTGGATAGCGTTGCTGAAGTGGTTTACCTGCGTCAGTCCGAAATTGAAATGGCGCCTAATGTCGGCAATGAAGAGAGTGCAAAATTTATCCAGGGTGTGTGCCACAAAAACAATGAGCTGCTTATTTTGATTGACTTGAATAAACTGCTGACCAGCGAAGAGTGGTCTGAACTGGAAGATTTTTAAGCGAGCCAGGATTTCAATGCGAGCAAAAGTGTGACACTGACAACGACAGAATGGGGTTTGGTTATTTGCCTGGGGGTTGGCCTCCTGGCATTGCTGTTGGCTTTGTTGAGTTTGCGTCAGGTGCACCGACAAGCCGCTGCAACCGAAAAGATACTGCAAAAGCTCACCCGTGAGTTGGCGGCCTCCAGTAGTGGTTCAGTGGGCATGGGGCAGCGCCTGATAGCTATGGAAAAGCGCCTGCAGGAGGCGCCACAAAAACCGACCACGCAAGACTATTATCAGGATGATGATTTTCAGTCTTACTCCCAGGCGGCTCAATTATTCAAAATGGGCCTGGATGTTGAAGAGGTGGCCAGACGTTGTGGCTTATCTCGCGCTGAGGCTTCACTGTTGGAAGTGATGCAAAAAGCAGGGCATTAAGATTCAAGTTCATTAAATAAAAACGGCCTTCCAAGAAGGCCGTTTTTATTTGTATTGATTAAAAGTTTTACGCGGAATATTGAAATGACTGGCCATTAAATTCTTTTGAGCTATCGCTCATGAGGTAAATGTAAGCGGGCATGAGAAGGTCGGGGCTTTTTACGGTTTCTGGATTTTCTGCGGGGTAGGCAGATGCGCGCATTCTGGTGCGGGTGCCGCCTGGGTTAATGCTGTTGTAGCGAATACCGCTGGTATCTTCAGCTTCTTCGGCCAGGGTTTGCATCAGGTTTTCGGCTGCAGCCTTGGAGGCAGCATAGGCGCCCCAGTAGGCTCGGCCTTTAAAGGCGACACTGGAGCTGGTGAAAACCACACTGGCGGAGCTTGATTTTTCCAAAACGGGCAACAGCGCTTGGGTTAACATAAAAGGTGCGTTGACGTTAACTTGCATACAGCGCTCCCAGGCTTTGATGGAGTAGTTGCTGATAGGCGTGCGCTCCCCCAGGTCTGCGGCATTGTGCAAAACTCCATCCAGGCGACCAAAGGTTTCATTAATTGCATCGCACATATCATCCAGGTCTTTTTCTACGGCGCTTTCAAAGTTCACCGGGAAAATAGCTGGCTGGGCGCCGCCAGCGGCTTCAATTTCATCGTAAACCTGTTCCAGTTTGTTCAGGGTGCGACCCGCCAGAATCAGGGTGGCGCCGTGGGCGGCAAAACTCAGAGCGGCGGTTTTGCCTATGCCATCGCCAGCGCCAGTTACCAGAATTACTTTATTGGCCAGAGCATCGCTCGCGGGTGTGTAGTCGTTTGGGATTTGCATGATAGTAGTTTGCCTCTTGCCAGCCTGAATTTATTGCGGTGCCGGCTTACAATAAATTTGCGATTTTTACAGATAGGTTTGCACAATCGGCCAGATTTGGTCAGCGTGGTTAACTGTGTGATCCGCAAGCCAATCAGCCACTTCTTCGCCCTCATCAAGATAGCCATAGGCCGCAGCGATGGTAATGCTGCCGGCACCTTTACCGCAGTCTATATCGCGTTTGTGATCGCCGATAAAAATAATCTCTTCCGGGCTGCAGTCCAGTTGTTTACCGGCGAGGAATAGTGATTCGGGGTCGGGTTTGGCGCGGCTGACATGATCCGGGCAAATGATACTTGCCGGCGGTGGCTGCATATTCATATCCGCCATTAATGGCTGGGTGTAAGCAAAGGGTTTGTTAGTTGCTATGCCCCAGGCAATATTGTTCTCGTTCAGTTTTTCAATCAGTTGATTGATGCCGGGAAAGGGGCGGGTATATACCGAGTGATGCCCCAAATAAATTTCCAGCAATCGCTGACGCAGTGGCTCAAAGCTTTCATCAGTCTCTTCGATGGCAAAGGCCATTTTTATTAAGGCCTTGGAACCGTTGGAGACGCTCGCGCGAATTTTTTCGGCGGGTAGGGTTGGGCGCTGGTTTTCTTCCAGTAACTTGTTTACTACAGCAACAAAATCTGGCGCTGTGTCTAGCAGCGTGCCGTCTAAATCAAACATAACGGCGCGGATTTTTCGGCTCATTATTCGCTTACCTTTTTGGCGTGAATCAGGTAGTTCACGCTGACATCATGCGGGTCAAGTTTGTAGCGCTTGGTGAGTGGGTTATAGGTCATACCGCTCATGGCTTGCAGTTCCAGCCCGGCAGCTCGCAGCCACTGCGCCAGCTCCGAGGGGCGAATAAATTTGGCATATTCGTGGGTGCCTTTGGGGAGTAGCTTGAGCAGATACTCTGCGCCCAAAATGGCAAAGGCATAGGCCTTGGGGTTGCGGTTGATGGTGGAGAAATACACATCGCCACCAGGTTTTACCAGCTGCGCACAGGCGCGCACGACTGAGCTGGGGTCGGGCACGTGTTCAAGCATTTCCATGCAGGTGACTATGTCAAATGCGCCGGGCATTTGTTCGGCTTTGTCTTCGGCGGTAATTTGCTCGTAGCTAAGCTCAACGCCGGATTCAAGTGCGTGCAGGCGGGCAACCGAAAGCGGCGCTTCGCCCATATCAATACCGGTAACCTTGGCACCGCGCTGGGCCAGAGACTCTGCCAGTATGCCGCCGCCGCAGCCGACATCTATCACTTTGCGTTCGGCGACAGGGGAGCGTTCGTCAATAAAAGTGGCGCGCAGTGGGTTGATATCGTGCAGTGGCTTAAATTCGCTGTTTCTATCCCACCAGCGACTGGCGAGGGCTTCAAATTTGGCGATTTCGGCTGTATCCACATTGGCCATGGACGGGTTCCTTTAACAGGTCATTTTCAATCTATTTATAGGCTGCAACTGCAGAGCCTGGTTTGCAACTCAAATTACACATTCTGCGCAAGCTTGCTGGCCTAGTTGCCGGCAATTTGCTTGCGCCACCAGCGGGCTTTGCTGGCGATTTCGCGCTCGTTGAGGGTTTGCAGCTGGCGATCCAGCAGCAGCGCGCGGCCCTCCACCCAAGCGTGAGTAACGCGCTGGCCGGCATGGGTGTAGACCAGTTGCGAGGCGGGGTTGTAGATGGGTTGCATCTCCAGTTCGCTTAAATCCAGAGCAATTAAGTCGGCGGATTTACCCGCCTCCAGGCTGCCGATGCGCTCATCCATACCCAGGGCCTTGGCACCATTGATGGTGGCCATGCGCAATGCGGCATGGGCGTTAAGTGCAGCGGCATCCTGGGCGACAGTTTTGGCCAAAAGTGCCGCTGTGCGCAGTTCGCTAAATAGATCCAGGTCGTTGTTGCTGGCGGCGCCGTCTGTGCCTATGGCCACATTTATTCCAGCGCGAGTTAGCTGCTCCACCGGGCAGAAGCCACTGGCGAGCTTAAGATTGGATTCTGGGCAGTGAATGACATGGGCGCCTGTTTGCTTGAGCAGCTCCAGGTCAGTCGCGTCTATTTGGGTCATATGTACGCATTGCGTCAGCGGTGAGAGCAGGCCGAGTTCCATCAGCCTTTGGCTGGGGCGCATATGGTATTTTTCCAGGGATTCGCTCACTTCCTGGGCTGTCTCGTGCAGGTGGATATGAATCGGCATATCCATTTCCTGGGCGAGCACAGCGATTTTGCGCAAGGGTGCATCAGAAACTGTGTAGGGTGCATGGGGGCCAAAGGCGACATTGACTAGCGGGTTGCTGCGGAAGTTGTCGTGCAGTGCCAGGCCTTTGTGCAAATAGTCCTCTGGCCCTGTGCCCCAGGCGGTGGGGAAGTCCAGTAAGGGGAATGCGAGTTGGCAGCGAATGCGTGCATCCAGGCAGGCCTGGGCTGCTTGCTCAGGGTAAAAATACATATCGGAAAAACAGGTGGTGCCACTGCGAATCATCTCCGCCAGCGCCAGCTCAGTGCCGTCACGGACAAAATCCTCGCTAACCCAGCGCCCCTCGGCAGGCCAGATGTGCTCGTTGAGCCAGGTGTGCAGCGGTTGGTCGTCGGCATAGCCGCGCAGCAGGCTCATGGCCGCATGGCCGTGGGCATTGACCAGCCCGGGCATTAGTAAATGATTGTCCAGATTGAGTGTTTGCTTGGCATCGAAGCGCTTGGCCGCTTCATCTTTGGGGAGCAGAGCGAGAA
>CBIMZH010000010.1:0-14355 GCA_966248255.1 uncultured Cellvibrio sp. | reverse complement strand
CACCAGCACCGCATAGCCAGCCAGTGCCAGGCGCTTGGCCATAATTTCAAAGGCTGGCCGCAGCCCTAAAATATCCGGCCAGATCAGTACCCCAGGATGCTTACCCTTAGCTGGGTGGACAAAAAAGGCATCCGCCTGGCCATCAGGTGTTGGCACCAATACCCGCGTCTCGGTCAGAGTTTCCGCCGCCGCCAAGGGTATGCCCCAGCTGATTAGGCTCACCCCCAACACACCAGCCACAAACTGACGGCGGTTGATTCCCTGGGTCTCTAGAAACGCTTGATTGTCGGCTTGAGTATCCAGATCGCACATGGCCCTTTACCTCCGTTGGCAGGGAGTAGATTGCAGTGGTTTTGCTCAAGCCTAGTGCAGCTGAGCAAAAGCTCAAACTGCTATGAGCCATCCTCTACAAAGCTATTTCCGGCAGACTGGTCGAGCGGGTTTCGGCCTTGGGTATATTGTTTTCACCGCGGTAAGTAAACACCAGCGAGAATTTGGTCTGATCAGTCGAGTTATTACTGGCCGCGTGAAACAGGTTGCTGTGGAAAAACAGCAGATCACCCGCGCTCAGGCGCACCGGAACTGCCTGTTGCAGCAAGGGTTCGTTAAATGCCAGATCCTTGCGCAAAAACAGCCGCTCATCCAACTGCTCGGCACTTATCTGCCACAGATGCGAGCCGGGCAGCACCCAGAGGCAGCCGTTTTCCGGGAACTCATCGTTTAGCGCCAGCCAGGCAGACACCAGGCTGGGCGATTGATAGTGCCAATAGCGACTGTCCCTGTGCCAGCCGGTTTCGCTGGAGAACCTTGGCTGCTTGGTCATTATGCAGTTGTGATGCACCTGCGAGAGATACACCTGGTCACCCAGCAACTGCTGCAAGCAGCCGCGCAGAAAATCACTGCAGGCCCAGTCGCGAATGCGCGCATGACGCGCTGTAGCCGTAAGCAAGCGTCTGGCCGTTTGCCCACCCAGGGCATCGCGCGACTCAGGGGCACCGGGATAATGAGTGTCCGCCTCATACTCAATAGGCTCTACTGCCTGGGCTAATTGCACGCGCGCAAACTCGCGCAGCCAGGTGCAAAATTCGTTGCTTTGGGCGGCGGGAAGAACAAGAAAACCTGCAGTTTTAAAGCTGTGCAATTGCTGCTCAGTCAACATAGTGGCGGGACTCTGGGCCAAAACTTTCAAACCGCTATTTTATTCGTTTTCGCAGCGCGCCGCTCAAATTCTTATGCCACACTGCCAAAGCCAAACACCCTATTCCAGGGTTGTTTTTTTAGTTTATTCGTTGCGAGATACAAGTTTGGACAGCGCAAGTTTTATCGAAAGACGAAAATTTATCGTCAAGCTGGGCAAGATGCTGCACAAGTACGGCGCCCCCTCCTATCGCCTGGAAGCACACCTGACCAATGTCGCCAAGTTATTGGGCGTAGGTGCCGCCTTTGCGGTATCCCCCACAGTGATCAACTTTGTCATCTGGATTCCCGGTGAAGATACTGAGTACACCCTGATTGCACGGGTATTGCCGGGCGATGTGGATTTGGGTTCGCTGTCGCGCACCGATGAAATTGTCGATGCCCTGGAAACCGGCAACCTAAGCCTAAGCGAAGCCAGCGCTCGCCTGGATGAAATAGCCGCACTGCCCAACCCCTACTCGCGGCTGGCCACCTTTTTTGCCTTTGGCGCCTCGGGGGCAGCCTTTGCCCTGCTGATGCGCGCCAGCTGGATAGACGTGTTGTTTGCCGGGCTGTTGAGCCTGGTGGTTTATGGCTTTGTGCTCGCGGCCGAGCGCAGCCAGCGCATCAGCAAAATGCTCGAGCCGCTGGTAGCTCTGGTCTCGGCGTTTCTCGCCACAGGGATTGCCGCCTATGGCACGGCACAATTGCAGGTGCCACTGGTCGTACTCGCCTCCATCATTGTATTTATCCCCGGCCTTTCGCTCACCCTGGGCCTTGCCGAACTGGGCGAGCGCCATCTGGTTTCCGGTTCGGCGCGCATCATGGACGCGTTGATGATGCTCTTTAAGCTCTACTTCGGCGCCTATTTAGGGGTAAGTATTGGCCAGTTTTGCTTTGGTAAAACAGCCTATATCAGCGCCAGCCCGGTGCCGGCCTGGAGCACGCTTGTGGCTGTGGCGATTCTGAGCAGCGCGCTGCTAATTGTGTTTAAAGCCCGCGCCAAACACGCGCCCTGGGCGATACTGGCGGGATTTATCGCCTACACCAGCAGTTACATTGGCGGTATTTATTTTGGCCTGGCGCTGGGCGCCTTTGCTGGCGCTTTGGCAGTAGGTGTTTACGGCAACGCCTTTACCCGCTTTGCCAATGCGCCAGCGAGCATAGTGATTCTTAACGGTATGCTGGTACTGGTGCCCGGAAGCAAAACCTATATAGGTTTAAATGCTTTTATTTCCGGTGAAGCCATGTTGCCTCTAGAGAATCTGGGGCAGCAGACTTTTTTGATTTTTATGTCACTGGTGGCTGGGTTTATTTTTGCCAATGTAGTTCTGCCGCCCAAAAAAACGCTTTAAGCGAATGCCTTTAAGCCATAAAAAAACGGAGCCAAATGGCTCCGTTTTTTTATGCTTTGGCGTGTTGCTAACAGCGGCCCTGGGCGAACATCAGGACCGCTGTTCACCGGGGTTTAGTTGCCCCAGAGCAGTTGCAAGAGTGACGTCTTGCGTGAGTCAAAGTCCAGCCAGGTACCCCAACCACTTGGGTTGGATTCGGCATCATAGGCGTGGCCATACCAACCAGCGGTATCACCAGACTCAGGATTGATCGCCCAGTAACAGGCCTGGATGTTTTCGTCTTTCATGTAGCTGACGAACGCATTTTGCCACTCCTGGTCCACTTTAGTGGTGATGTGGCTCCAGCGGGTGCGATCAGTGATGCTACCTTTTTGCGGCCAATCCATATTGCCGCCGAACTCACCCATAACTACGGCGTAACCCATATCGCGCAGGTAACCGAAGTGCTCTTCCCAGCCAGAGCGCAGCAGGGTTGGGTTAATTACGATATTACAATCGGAGTTACCCGCTTCTTCACCTTCCAGGCCAGCACAGTTGGGTTGCGCTGGGTCCATGAATTGTCTCTGCACATATACCGATGGACCATAGGTGTGCGGTGAGAACACCAGACGGTTTTTCGGAATGCTGATGGGATTGGTACCAGCTTCATAGAGGTTTTCGCCCCAGTTGGGGTTGATGGCCTCATTGCCGTAAGGCACTGGGGTAATGGTGTCAGGGGTGCTGTCGTTAGAGTCAGCATTACCCGATACACCCTCTACGAATACCAACACATTGGGGTTAACCGAGTTGATAGCGTCATAGGCATGTTCAGACAGGGTTTTCCACTCTTGCCAGGTGTAATCCCATGGCTCGTTGAAAATGTCGATACCCAGAATGTTATCTACGCCCAATTGTGAAGACAGACCCGCGATGGTTTTCAGGTCAGCCAGCCACTTGGTTTCGTTGTACTCGTGAACGGTGACGCCTGCAGTGGTAACTGGTGCGCAAGAGTAATCCTCACGGGTGTACTCGTAGTTTTCGCGGTTGGCATCCACATAGGGTGGACGCGCATCCAGACGACCTGCACGCCAGCCCACATAGTTGGAACAGGAGTGGATATCAATAATTACCTGAAGGTCATTTTGATCAGCCAGCTTGATGAAATCTTCCAGCGCCTGACGTGAGTTTTGCTGCATAACCGCTGGAGCATTTTTCAGCACACCACCGTTTTGCGCGGCACCTATACCTTGCGGGTTAGTAGCGTCCAGAGTTTGCGGCGCAATAGGCAGACGGATCACGTTGATGCCCTTAGCTTTAATCTCGGTCATGGTTTGCTGAATAGTGCGGCCCGTTGGCGCCCACCACATATTGCCCACATAGAGCTCCATAGGCGCACCACCTGGGTTGTGCTCGGCATATTTGGGTTCGTATTGACCTTCCAAACCGAACCAGTTGCCGCACTGTACTGGCAGCACATTGCCATCTTTGGTGATATTGCCTGAACCATCGACGCGGAATACACCGGCAGTAGTACCTGTGCTGGAAGCGCTGCTGGCCACAGAAGAACTGGAGGCAACCGAAGAGCTAGACGCTACAGAAGAGCTCGAAACCACTGATGAGCTGGAAGCTACAGAAGAACTGCTCGAACTGGATGAAGAGCTGCTCACACCACAGGCGGAAGTAATGCCATAGGGTGCTGGTTGAGAGCTACAAGTCGAGGGGGAAATACAGCTTTTGCTGTTCTCCCAACCCCAGCCACTGGTGGTAGTGGTACACAGGGTGTAGTTAGTACCGTACCAGTTACACTGCTGCGCACAGGCACTGGATACTACGGAAGACACTACAGATGAACTGGAAGACGAGCTGTATACAGAGGATGAAGAGCTCACTACGGACGAGGAGCTCACCACGGATGAAGAGCTGACGACTGATGATGAACTCACCACCGAGCTGGATGAGCTAACGACAGAAGACGAGCTGGATGCAACGGAAGAACTGCCACCTGTTGCAGAGCATACAGCGCCATTAATGGTTGGCGTTTCTATAGCGCCGCCCTTTTTATCCAGCTGGAAACCAAAGGTCACACTTTGCCCTGGCTGGATGCTGGCATTCCAACTCAGGTTGGAAGCTGAGTAGGGGTTAGTACCTGAGAGGTCTGCGTTCCAGGAGCTGGTGAGGCGGTTTGTGGCGTATTGCCAATTCACTGACCAGCCGTTAATTACCGCCGAGGTAGAGTTGGTAATGATGATGCTACCAGTAGCACCTGTATTCCATTCGTTATCAATTTTGTAGGTACAGGCAGCGGACGCAAGGCCCGACTGACCGGCAGCCCAAAGGCCGAATAACACAGCCAGGCTAAGTTTTTTTTGCGACAGAGCAATCATCTGAATGTCTCCTGTTTGCTGAATAAAGAGCCCTTGAGCCCTAGTTATTGTTTTATTCCCCGGTGTTAACGCGCGATACGCGATAACCCGCGAGGAATTGGCAGCGGCAGGAGAGCGGAAACCACAAGCGCCACCCCACCGAAACCTGCATCACCCCAAGTGTTTTTTGGCATGAGCAAAGCCATATCACCTGAAGCCAGGCAATAGCGTTTTGATCACAACAAAACACAGTTGGAGAGAATCTGTGGGTTGAAGCTTGATACAACGACGAACAAATTATTGTTATTAGTACGCGCATTTTGCGTCATGGTGAGCAACATGACAGCGCTGTCATTTTGGTGGTAATTCTACCTTGAAACTGAGATGCAATTAACAATTATCAATACTTTTTTTTAATGCTTGCATACATTTATATGCACAAACTTAATCACAAAATAAAAAATGGCGCCAAATAAATTATTTGCGCGCCATTTTTACTATTTAAAAAATTGTTAGCAATTAATTGCCGGCCAGCGCCTCCTGCACTTTTACACAAATACGCTCGGCCTGGGCATGTTTGCGCAACGCCTTCACTGCCTCAAAGGGTAAGCCGGGTGCAGCAGCCAGTTGCAGCGTCGATTGCTCAGCGGCAAGCGCGCAATCCAGCGGCACCAAATTGGCCGCGTACACGCCAAGTAAATGTCCGGGCAATGTCACCATTTGCGGTATGGGCTTGAGAATATCTGCCGCCAGTTGCTGCTGCAGACTGTGCTGGCGCAAAGGGAACAGGCTCTGCAAAATCGCGCGCATTTGGCTAAAGGAGTATTGACTGTTCTGCTGCTGGGCCGCGCGCAACCAGTAGCGTTTTACCTCTGCCTCAGGCGCTTGAGACAAAGCGATCATCTGGCTCAACTCGGCATTGGCTGAATGATCTTCCGCCTTCAGGGCTTCTACCCAATGCTTGCCGCGCGCATCCCCTGCCCTGACTAGCGCACTGGCCAGCGCCCAGCGCTGATCCACCGGCAACTGCCCGGCCTTTAATAATTGCACCGCTGCCGCGCGGGATTTTTCGCTATGCAAAAAGCCCATCCATAATCGAAACCAGGTTTGCTGCAGCGCCCCTTTTGCACTTAAGGCGCGCTCGCGAGCGAGCTGCTCCCAACTGGCCAACACTTTTTCCACGCTGGGAGACACTCCTGCCGCTCCAATTTCTGGCGAAGCAAAATAGTTTATAGTTTCCATTAAATAGCCAAACTGGGTTTGCAAGAGCGAAACATTTTGCTCCTGGGGGAGATATTTATGGGCGAGAGTTAAAGCATCATCGGCGCGATAGTCACCTTCTTTAACCGATTCCCATAGGCTGCGCCAAATCATGCCGCGCTCCACCGGATTGGCAAACCGATTAAAGTGTTGCTGTAAATAATTGCGCGATTGTGCGTCCAACAAAATTCGCGCAAAGGTGTAATCACTCACATTGGGCAATACAAATACCGGACAATTTAACCCATTAACCTCGGCCAGCGGATTTTGCGCCCGGTCAATTCGCACATCGACAATTCGGCGCTGGCCCTTGCTATCAATTAACAAAATATCCAGGCTGTGTTCGCGTAGCGCGCCACTGACATTGGCAGGTGTCTGCGTCAGGGAAAACTCACTGATCACACCATCGCGGCAACTAAAACTGGCTTTAAGCGCATTAACGCCCTCTTTCGCCAGCCACTGCTCAGTCCAGGGGGCCATATCACGCCCCGCCACTTCACCCAGGGTGGAGAGAAAATCCTGCAGACGGGTATTACCCCAGGCGTTGCGCGCAAAATAAGTGGCAACCCCGCGACGAAAAGTTTCTTCACCCAGGGTGTGCTGCAATTGAATTAACGTGGAGGCGCCCTTGGCGTAGGTGATGCCATCAATAGCCGACATGACCGCCTGGGTATTGGGAATGTTTTGCACTATGGGGTGAGTGGTATCCCATTGGTCCTCGGCATAGCCCCAGGATTTGCGACTGGTGGAAAAACTGCGCATGGCATCCTTGTAGGCAGTGGCTTTAGCGGTGGCGTAGTTGCCCATCAAATCGGCAAAACTTTCGTTTAGCCAAATATCATCCCACCATTTCATAGTCACCAGGTCGCCAAACCAATGGTGCGCCATTTCGTGCAACACCACTACCGACATGGTTTTGCGATCATCCTCGGTTTTTTCCCAGCGCGGCTGCAGGTCTTCGCGAAAAGTGACTGCACCCACATTTTCCATAGCGCCGTAATTAAACTCTGGTACCAGCAGTTGATCGTATTTGCCAAAGGGGTATTTGAACTGGAAATAGTTTTCGTAAAAATCAAAACCCTGGCGAGTCACCTTAAACCAGTCAGCAACATCGACATACTTGGCGTAACTTTGGCGAGCAAACAATCGCAGCGGGATACGAAAAGGCGTTTGCTCCTCCCACATGTGGTAGGGGCCTGCGTGAATAGAAAACACATAGGGGCTAAAGCGCTGGGTTTGCGTAAAGTACCAATGCTTGCGCCCGCCACTCACAGGTTCAATTTTGCTTTCGCGGGTACTGCTTACCAGGATCCAGGCTGCGGGCGCCTCTACATCTAATGTGAACCTCGCTTTTAAAGCCGGTTGATCAAAGCCGGGGAACACCTTGTTAAACGCCCAGGCTTCAAACTGGCTAAATAAATAGACATTGCCATCTTCCGGATCTTCAAACCTGTGCAAACCCTGACCATCGCGCACATAGGGGTGGGTGTAATCCACCTCCAGCGCTTGCGGCCCCTTATGCAAATATTTGCTGGCGATACTGATAAAAAAGCCGTTGTAATCTACCGGCAGAGGCTTGCCATTCAGTTTTAGCGATTGAACCTCACCGGCGACAAAATCCACCGTCAACGGCTCGCGCGCATCGCTCAAGTTAAAACTTATCTGTGCTTTACCGGCAAAAGGTAGATTGTCCTCAGGCAGCGACAGCGAAAGTTGATAGCTGACATCACTCACCCGCGCTGCACGTGCTGCAGCCTGTTCGCGAGTTAATAAAGGCGCAGCTTCGCGCTGAGCTGCAGGCTTGCCTTTGGGCGCGGTATCACAAGCACTAAAACCCAGTATCAGCAGCCAAGCCAACACAACTCTCAGTAATTTTTTAGCCATAAAATTCATGCAAAGTTCCTGTTTAAGCTGAGCATTTATTGGCAACCCCCCTGTACTTAGGGATATTCCAAAATATTTTTTATTTCATCAATATTGGCCGCAACCCAAGCGGCATTGACCGCCCCCCAATCAGCCACAGTAAAACTGCCATTGTGGTTATCCAGCTGAATCGCCAACTCGTGAATTGCGGCGAGAGTATCCTGAGCCGTGCGCCTCGGCATATTGGTCGCCGCAATAATTTTGGGCACAGTATTTATACCCTGAGCAATCAGCCAGGTTACATACAAGCGGCGATAAAAGCTGGTTTTGGTTTTACTGTGTTCACTCATTGAATGGGCTTCCAGTGAATTTAAGAGAACAGGGTGAAGCGCTAATTATAGGCGGCGACTGCAGCAGTGGTTGGTCAAGTACGCCAAGGCTGGTTAAACTAAACGACAGACAGCGGCTTGTCCAAGCCGAATGCACTTCAGGGATCTGCTATGCCGTCAGCCAGTTTTCAATTTGCCGTTCAACCGGGCAGCTGCCAGCTGGCGCTGCGCGGTGACTGGCAATTGGGCGCAGCGCCGCAAGGCGAGCAGCTGTGTATGGCCGCGCCTGAATCGGCCAAGCACATTGCGCTGGACACCCGCGAGCTGGGCGACTGGGATTCCAGCCTGAGCATCGCCCTGCTGCAGCTGGCGCGCTGGTGCGATCAGCGAAAAATTAGCCTTAATGCCCAGGCCGCGCCCATTGGCCTGCAGCAACTGCTGGGGCTGTCCACCGCTATTCCCGCCTATCAATCCCAAGCAGAAACTGAACGCGAGCACTGGCTGCTGCGCCTGCAGCGCTATCTGGGTGAAAAAGCCATAGGCCTGCAGGACACGCTGATTTTTGTCGGCGATACCTGTCTGGCATTAAAAGCCTGGCTGGCCGGGCGCGCCAAAACCCGGCGCCAGGACATAGGTTTTTTTATCAATCAGGCGGGCCCCAAGGCGCTGACCATAGTGACCCTGATCAGCCTGCTGGTGGGCATGATCCTCGCTTATCTCGGCTCGGTGCAACTGCGTCAGATGGGCGCTCAGGTTTATGTCGCCAACCTGGTGGCACTGGGCATGGTGCGCGAAATGGGCGCGCTTATGACTGCGGTGATTATGGCCGGCCGCACCGGCGCCGCCTATGCCGCGCAGCTGGGCACCATGCAGGTCAATGAGGAGATAGATGCACTGCGGGTGATGGGCATTTCCAGTATGGAATTTTTAGTGCTGCCGCGGCTGCTGGCGCTGGTGTTTGTGATGCCGCTGCTGTGCATCTACGCCAATATGATTGGCATGCTCGGCGGCGCCCTGGTAGCCACCAGTATGGATGTAGGTTTTAAAAGTTATATTTTGCAAACCCAAGGCTCGGTGGACTGGGTGGACATAACCACCGGCCTCACCAAATCACTGGTATTCGGCGTGCTTATCGCCCTCGCCGGCTGCCGCGCCGGCATCAATTGCGGGCGCGATTCCAATGCCGTAGGCCTGGCCACCACTAACGCGGTAGTGCGCGCGATTGTCTATCTGGTGGTGGCCGATGCCGCTTTTAATATCCTCTACGACAAGCTGGGGATATAGCCATGAACGACAGCAGAAAGCCGTTTATCTCTGTGCGCGACCTGAGTATTGGCTATGGCGAGCGAGTGGTGCAGCGCAATTTAAATTTTGATGTATTCAAACAGGATATCTTTTTTATTATCGGCGGCAGCGGCTGCGGTAAAACCACTCTGCTTAAACATATGATCGGCCTGATCGAACCCCGCGCTGGCCAGGTATTTTATGAAGATGTGGATTTTTACAGCGCCAGCCAGGATGTTCAGTTAGAGCTACTAAAAAAATGGGGCATCACCTTCCAAACCGGCGCGCTCTTTTCCAGCATGAGCCTGGGTGAAAATGTCGCCCTGCCGCTGCAGTTGTATACAGACCTGAGTGAAAAACAAATTGCCGAGACTGTCGCCTATAAATTGGCACTGGTGGGCCTGGCTGGTTTTGAAAATTTTTACCCCTCGGAGTTAAGCGGTGGCATGCACAAGCGCGCTGGCCTGGCCCGCGCCCTGGCGCTGGACCCGCAATTATTATTTTTTGACGAGCCATCCGCAGGCTTGGACCCCATCAGCTCACTGCGCCTGGATCAGTTGATTCTGCAGCTGTGCCAAGCGCTCAGGTCCACGGTGATTATTGTCTCCCACGAACTGCCCAGTATTTTAACCATCGGCACCAACAGCGTGTTTCTCGACGCCCAGACCAAAACCATGCTCGATAGCGGCGACCCGAAATTATTATTGCAACAGAGCCGCGAACCGCGCGTGCGTCAGTTCCTCAGCCGCGGCGAAAACAGCAGCCAGCCAGACCCAGCCAAGGATTCTTTATGAGCGCCAATAAAAAAACCTCCCTCGCCATAGGCGCGTTTATTTTAGGTGCGCTCTTGCTGGTGTTTATCGCCCTGCTGTTTTTTTCCGGCGGCCGTCTGTTTGCGCAAAAGGAGCGGGTGATCATGTACTTTGACGGCTCAGTACAGGGCTTACAAATAGGCGCCCCGGTAAAACTCAAGGGTGTGATTCTGGGGGAAATTACCGATATTCAAATCAACTTTCAAAACGATGATAAAACTGTCGTCAATGCCGTAACCGCCGACCTGGCCATGCAGCGGATCAACCAAAAAGGCGCCAGTGTCGGGCGCAATTTTATAACCCAGGCGATCGACAATGGCCTGCGCGCCCAGCTGAACTTTCAAAGCCTGCTCACCGGCTTGCTTTATGTCGAACTGGATTTTTACCCTGACACCCAGCCCAAGCTGTTCAAGCTGCAAAACAGCTACCCGGAGATACCCACAGTCGCCACCAGCTTTGAAGAGCTGTCGCGCAATTTTCAGGAGCTTAACTTAAAAGAACTGGTGGCCGGTGTGAACCATCTGGTCGCGCAGGTGAACCAGCTGGTAACCGATGGCAGCCTTCAAAAAGCAGTAAACAGTTTTACCCAAGCGGCAGATTCGGTGGAGCAAACCTCGGACAACTTTGATGCCCGCTTTGATAAAACCAGCGCGGCCCTGCAAGCCAGCCTGGCGCGCGCCGATAAACTATTGGATAACCTCAACCAGCAGACGCCCCAGGTGATGAACTCGCTTAATAAAAGTTTGCAGCAGCTCAATACCAGCCTGCTGAGTTTTGATCAGGCGGCGCAACACCTGAGCCACAGCGTTTCCGAGGATTCACCGCTGATCAATCAGCTTAATCATTCGCTGGAGGATATTAGCCGCGCGGCGCAATCCTTCCGCAGCCTGAGTGAAACCCTGGAGCAACAGCCGGAGGCGATTTTGCGCGGGCGCAATATTCACAAAACTGACCTGGATGATACCGAGGAATAAATTGCCATGAAAAATCTACTCGCCCTGGTCCTGTTGGTTTTTATTGCCGCTGGCTGCAGCCACTCGCCGCAAAAAAATTATGTTGTGCTGGGCGCACCTGAGCCAAGCCAAACCAGCACCGCGATTACCCGGACCATCGGCATAGGGCCGGTAACTATTGCCGACTACCTTAAACGCCAGCGTATGGTTTACCTTAATGCCAGCAATGATCTGGAAGTGGCCGAAAACTCCTACTGGGCCGAGCCACTGGACAAGGGCATAGCCCGAGTGCTCGCCCTGAATCTGGTCAATGCCCAGCCGGAATTAGGTACGGTCAGTTTTCCCTGGCGCGGCGATAATAAACCTGACCTTAGCCTGCGGGTGGATGTGTTGGGATTGCGCCTGAATGGCGACCAGGCCAGCATCAATGCCGACTGGGTGCTGTTTGATAACGCTCAGGGTAAAATACTGCTGCAACAGCACTTTGCCGCCAGCGCCAAAGCCAGCGGCAATGCCAAAAGCCTGGCCCGCGCCTATAGCCAGATTCTCGCACAGTTTGCGCAGCAAATGTCTAAGCAAATATCACAACAAATTAATCCGACTATGTATAAGCCGGAACAAATTCAAGACCACTAGCATTCAGCATATAAAAAACACAATCGACAGCGACAAACACCATGCTAGCTACCTACATTACCCACGCCAGTTGCCACCAGCACCAAATGCCCAGCGGCCACCCGGAATGCCCCGAGCGACTGGATGCAATCAACAACCAGTTATTGCTCAGCGGCCTGGATGCCCTGGTGCAACATCGCCAGGCACCCGAGGTAACTGACGAACAACTACTGCGTGTGCACACAGCCGCACATATTCAAAAAATTACCCAGGCAATTCCCGCCGAGGGGATTATTTTTTTTGCCGATGATGTCTACTTATCGCCCAACACGCTAACCGCTGCGCGCCACGCCGCAGGCGCGGGTGTTATGGCAGTAGACATGGTGATGGCCAAGCAGACCAATGCGGTATTTTGCGGAGTGCGCCCACCTGGCCACCACGCCGAGCGCGCTGCCGCTATGGGGTTTTGTCTGTTTAACAACATTGCCGTAGCGGCGCGTCACGCGCTGGATGCCCATGGCTTGCAGCGCGTTGCCATAGTCGATTTTGATGTGCACCACGGCAATGGCACCCAGGATATTTTTCTCGACGACCCGCGAGTGCTGTTTTGCTCCAGCTTTCAATATCCCTTTTACCCCAACACCGAAATTGATGATGTGCCCGCGCATATTCTCAACGTACCGCTGCCCGCCAGCTGCCGCAGCGAAGGCTTTCGCCGCGCGGTAAAACCCTGGATTAGTCGCCTGCTGGAATTTAAACCCCAGCTGATTTTTATCTCCGCCGGTTTTGATGCCTATATCAACGACGACATGTCCTCCGTAAGCCTGGTGGAGCAGGATTACTTCTGGATCACCCAACAGCTGCGCATGCTGATGGATGCAAGCAAGACCCTGCCCACTGACGAACAGTGTCGCGGCTTGGTTTCTATGTTGGAGGGGGGCTATGACCTGGATGGACTGGGACGCTGTGTGGTGGCCCATGTAAAAGCGCTGGCGAATTTGGGGAACATCTAAAGCTCTAAAAATAATTGGTGGGTTACGCCTTTGGCTAACCCACCCTACGCCAAGTTTATTTCTGCAATCTTTTCCTGCTATCTAGGTCTGCAATTCCAAACGCATATCTATCAACTCATCATCGCGATTAATTCTGACGCTAAAGCCCAGCTTGCGCGCCAGGCTGGCCATGCCGCCGTTGTCGAGCATGGTGCAGCCGGTTAAGTATTGGGTGCCCTGGGCGCGGCAGTAGTCGATCATTTTTTGCAGCAGGCGCGAGCCCAGGCCTATGCCTTTTAAATCGCTGCGAATGGCCATGGCAAATTCTGCTTCTGTGTTATCCGGGTCGCGCTGGGCGCGCACTACACCAATTATCTGTTGGCGTCCGTCTACTTGCTCCAGGGCGATAAAGGCCATCTCCCGCGCGTAATCCAATTGCGTCATGCGCGCCATCTGCTCGTGGGAGAACTGCGGCATTTCGCCAAAGTAGCGTTTGTATCTGTCTTCGCGGCTTTGGGCATTATCAAATGCCTGCAAGTCCAATTCGTCTTCAGGGCGCAGTGGGCGCAGCAACAATTGGCGACCATCGCGCAGGGTAAAAGTTTCTTCCAATTCTTTTGGGTAGGGGCGAATCGCCAGTTTGCTGCTGGCATCTTCTGCGGCTATATCGACTGTGACATCCAGCGCGCGTATATCTTCGCCATTGACCAGCGCCGGGTTAATACTCAGGCCGCGCAAATGGGGGTTATCAATTACTATCTGGCTGATTTGGGTAAGCAGAATACACAGGGACTGCATATGCAACGGTGCATAACCCTGGCGCTCGCGAATTTTGCCTTCAGCCAGTGCTTGAATGACCAGATAGCGCGCCAGTGCCATATTCAGCGGCGGCAGCGCCACTACCGCGTTTTGGCGAATAGACCAGTGACTGGTGGCTTCGCCCAATAAAATCACCGGGCCGAATACCGGGTCTGGCTGCACTTGAATACGCAATTGATAGGAGCCAGTGCGACGCGCCATAGTTTGCAGGGTAAAACCTAAATGACTCAGGTCTTCACCGCTGTCCACCAAGTTGGCCTCGCGAATTTTTTGCTGGCTTTTGTGCGCGGCCTCGCGCACCTCCTCGGCAGAATTTAAATTGAGCACTACGCCCCCCAAATCGGCCTTTACCGGCAGGTGATTGGGCAATTCAATTTTTAGCGCGACCGGAAAGCCAAGTTGCTGCGCCTGCTCTGCCGCCGCCTCGGGCGACTGGGCACTTTTTGTGGCAATAGTCGCTATGCCATAGGCATTAAGCAGTTGCGCCGCCTCTTCGCGATTGAGCTGGGCGCGGCCTTCACTCACCGCTTGAGTAATTAGCTGCTGAGCAATTTC
>CBIMZH010000009.1:0-14802 GCA_966248255.1 uncultured Cellvibrio sp. | reverse complement strand
AGGTATACAGGCGCTGCGTTTATCGCTATTGTTAAGCCTTTTGTTGATTGGTATCTCCTATTTACTTGCGCGCAAAATATCTCAGCCCCTGCAGTTAATTGCTAAAACCTTTGGCGGATTTCGCGAGGGCGATCCAATCCCCAATCTGGAATTGAACAGTAAAGATGAGCTGGGTCTGCTGGTAAATAATTTCTCGAGCATGGCGCGAAGCATCAACAACCAGCTACAAGAGCTAAAAGTTCAGCGTCAATATTTGCACCGCGCGGCTTACCACGATCCGCTGACTAGCCTGCCCAATCGTTTGCTGCTGGATGACCGCCTTGATCAAGCCCTGGTAATAGCCAAGCGCGACAAACTTGAAGTGGCGATAATGCTGGTTGATTTGGATAACTTTAAACCAGTGAACGACCTCTATGGTCACGATATTGGCGATAAGTTGCTGCGGGAGGTATCAGCGCGAATGCTTGCCTGCATCCGCGAGTCAGATACTTTGGCGCGCTTTGGAGGCGATGAATTTATGTTGATTTTATCCTGCCGCGACCACCAACAGCCTAGCCTTAACAGTCGCCAGATAAGCCGTCAGGTGGGCGAAAAAATTCGCAATGCCCTGCTGCAACCCTTTAAAATTGACAACTTTAACCTGCGTATTTCAAGCAGCATTGGGGTTTCCATTTTCCCCGAAGACACCTCAGATAAGGATACGCTGATAAAAAATGCCGACCTGGCCATGTATTACGCCAAATCCGCTGGCCGCAATAACGTGAAATTTTTTGATGAAATTGTTGTCGATTAGACAACCCCACTGGAGAGCTCCATGAGTGCTGATTTTGCCCTCAAGTTACTAACTTGGCTGGAAGTCTGTTTTATTGTTGTGCTTGGCCTGGGGCTTTTGGCGCTCTTGTTTATGTACATTTCCGACATCAGCCAAACCACCCACGCCATTCGCAAAAACTACCCCATCATCGGCCGCTTTCGCTATTTTTTTGAGCACCTGGGGGAATTTTTTCGCCAATACTTCTTTGCATTGGATCGCGAGGAAATGCCCTTTAACCGCTCCGAGCGCTCTTGGGTATACCGCGCCGCGAAAGACGTGGATAACAATGTAGGTTTCGGCTCAACACTCAACATCCACCAAAACGGCACCCTGTTGTTTTTAAACTCGGCGTTTCCTATTCAGGAGGAAGATGCCACCCAACCCACACCAGTCACCCTGGGCCCCTTCTGTCAGCAGCCCTACACCACAGCGTCCATTTTTAATATTTCCGCCATGAGTTACGGCGCCATTTCCAAGCCCGCAGTTCTCGCCCTGTCTCGCGGTGCAGCAAAAGCTGGCTGCTGGTTAAATACTGGAGAGGGCGGCCTATCGCCCTATCATCTGCAAGGCGGCTGTGACCTGGTTTTTCAAATTGGTACCGCCAAATATGGCGTGCGTGATTTGCACGGCAATCTGAGCGATGAAAAATTAACAAAGATGGCAGCCATACCCCAGGTGAAAATGTTTGAAATCAAACTTTCACAGGGCGCCAAACCGGGTAAAGGTGGAATTCTGCCCGCAGAAAAAGTTACCGAAGAAGTGGCTGAAATTCGCGGCATTCACCCAGGTCAGGCATCGATCAGCCCCAATGGCCACAGGGATATACGCTCGGTTGTGGACCTGCTGAATATGATCAACCACATTCGCGACCTCACCGGCAAACCGGTTGGTTTTAAAGCGGTGATTGGCGATAAAACCTGGCTGCTGGAGTTGATTAACGAAATCCGGGTGCGCGGCATAGAGTCGGCGCCAGATTTTATTACCATTGACAGTGCCGACGGCGGCAGCGGCGCCGCGCCCCAGCCACTGATTGATCATGTTGGCCTGCCCATTAAAGAAACCCTGCCCTGGATGGTGAGCTTGCTGGGCGAAGCAGGCTTGAAAGATCGGATAAAAATTATTGTCTCGGGCAAACTTATCACACCCTCAATGGTTGCCTGGGCACTGGCAACTGGCGCTGACTTTGTAAACTCGGCCCGTGGCTTTATGTTCTCATTGGGCTGCATTCAGGCGATGCAGTGCCATAAAAACACCTGCCCTACCGGGGTTACAACGCACAATCCCAAGTTACAGCGAGGGCTTGATCCCACCGAAAAATCCGAGCGTGTTGCCGCCTATCATCACAACATGACCAAAAGTGTTTCCATGATTGCCCACTCCTGTGGTGTGGCTGAACCGCGACTGCTTCGGCCGGAGCATATCCAGGTCGTAATGCCCAATGGATTTTCAGTGCCCTTACAGGATGTACAACCCCAGGCGTTGGTATTTACCAACCCTCACGACAGCCATCTGTCGCTGGACAGTGATAAACTCTCGGCCAATTAATTTTGCAGGTACTGGTCATGAAATCGACTAAACCCAAACTCAAGCTAATCAGCGTTGCATTTATGTTCGCTGTGGGCTTGGCACAGGCGGAGACACCGCTGAACGTTATCAGTCAAAGTGCGCCCAAGCCACAGGTGGACAACAAGGTGGCCATTGAAGATTTGGGCTGGATGGATCACAACAAAATGGATAAACAATTATCCAAGGTGAATGACTTAACCCAAACCAAACTGGGCGCGCCACTGCGCAAAAATTATTCAGACCTGGACACCTTGCAACGCCTGGTGGACAAAGGCTTGGTCGACCCAAAAGATACGGATACTCAACAGGCCATGGGCGTGGCTATGGGCAATGTGTTTCTCGCCGACTTTCCCCACACCCTGGAGTGGAAAGTCTATCGCGATAACCTCGGCCGCAGTCGCGCACTCTGTGTTAAGGGTACTCAGCAGTGCATGTTCCCGGTCACCATGCTCTCGCGCCGCATGGAAGTTGGCTCCAAGCCCAACGTGCGCAAAATCTACAATGACACTGTAGATATGATGGCGGAGTTCTTACCCAAAATGCCCTATAGCGGCGAAGTACTGCACGCACTCCAGTAACCAGCCGCAAGGCTAAAAGCCATAAATGTTTTGAAACCTGCGCCAGCCTCCTTTAGACTGCGCGCCTGCTCAGGGGAGTAATCTGCCGCGCTTCGGCCGGCCTGATGGTCAACAAACTTGCGCCTCAATGCGCATGGTCATCAGATCCCTACCAGCCTGCCCTTGTAAAACGGGCGTTACAGGCTGGCCCTCGATTGATGAGACCTGAGGTATAACTGGCGCTCCAGGCGGGACGCTGGCTATACCTCTGTGTTTTTCATCCCGCCCAGGAATACACAATGGAAGCTTTTCTCAGCTCAACAGCCGCCGTGGCTATTGCCGAAATCGGCGACAAAACCCAACTATTAGCCCTGTTTTTAGCCGCTCGCTATGCGCGCCCTTACCTGATCACCTGGGGCGTACTGCTGGCCACCCTGATCAACCATGGCCTCAGCGCCTGGCTGGGTGCCTGGATCTCCCATTTAATTCCCCCCCAATGGTTTGTATGGATTGTCAGCGGCAGCTTTTTTGCCGTGGCTATCTGGCTGTTAATTCCCGATAAAGAAGACGACGAAACCAGTCGCTTTGCCAGCTTTGGCCCCTTTGTGGCGACTTTCGTGCTGTTTTTCCTAGCCGAACTGGGCGACAAAACTCAGATAGCCACAGTGATACTCGCCGCCAAATTCAATGCCGACGCCTGGATGACTGCCGCCGTAGTGGCTGGCACCACACTGGGTATGCTGCTCGCCAATGTGCCGGTTATTTTCGCCGGCAAGTGGCTGATGGACAAAATGCCCATGGGCCTGGCCCACAAAATTGCCAGCGGCCTGTTTATCCTGCTGGCCATAGCCACGCTGTTTGGGATGAGTGAATAGCTCAATCGCGCATACGAAAAAGGGGAGCAAATGCTCCCCTTTTTAATTTAAACGTCCGTTCGGTAATTTATTGCAGGCCTTAATTACAGGCCTTTAAAGCCCTTTCCTACGACATAAACTTCGCGCGAGCGCGGGCGCGAAGCATTGGGTTTACGGATAACGACACTGGCAAAGTGCTCGCGCGCCGCCTTCACATATTCATCAAAGCCTTCGCCCTGAAACACCTTGGCCACAAAGTTGGCCTTGGGTTTAAGCACCTGACAGGCCATATCCAGCGCCAGCTCCACCAGATACATAGAGGCTGCCTGGTCGGCCACATCGACACCGCTAATATTCGGTGCCATATCCGACATCACCAGTTCCGCCTGGGCGCCGCCCAGCTTTTCCATAATCTGGTTAAACACCGATTCCTCGGTAAAGTCGCCCTGAATAAAGTCCACATGCTCCAGCGAGTCCATATGCAGAATATCGGAGGCAATTACCCTGCCCTTTACCCCCACCAGGCGCCCGGCAATCTGCGACCAGCTGCCAGGCGCAGAACCCAGGTCCACCACCAGCATGCCGGGGCGAATCAGTTTGTCTTTCTCGTTTAGCTCGATGAGTTTGTAGGCGGCACGCGCGCGATAGCCGTCGATTTGCGCCTGCTTCACATAGGGGTCATTGACGTGCTCATCCAGCCAACGGTTGCTGCTTTTGGATCTGGCCATGGAAATCTCTACATCGTAAAAAGCGCCATTTTACGCATTCGCTCAGGACAGGGCGAGGTGATTTGCGGAGAAACTGACAAGTCGGCCTAACCTGCGTAAAATCGCGCCCATTAAACCTGCCCTTCTACCTTTGCTGGAGCCACCAGCCAGGACCTAAAAATGATCCGAATTACCGAACTCGCCCTACCCCTGGACCACCCGGAAGATGCCCTGCGCAGCGCCATCATTAAGCGTCTTAAACTCCAGGACAGCGACCTGCAGGGTTTTACTGTGTTCAAACGCAGCTACGATGCGCGCAAAAAGAACTCGGAAATCACCTTTATTTACATCATCGATCTGGAGGTTAAAAACGAGGCGAAAATCCTTGCCCGCTTTGCCGAGGATAAAAACGTACGCCCGGCGCCAGATACCAACTACTACCCTGTCGGCCAAGCCCCCGCTGAGCTAAGCGAGCGCCCGATTGTGATTGGCTTTGGCCCCTGCGGCCTCTTCGCCGCCCTTAACCTAGCGCAGATGGGCTTTAAGCCCATAGTGCTGGAGCGCGGCAAAAACGTGCGCGATCGCACCAAAGACACCTGGGCCCTGTGGCGTAAAAAGGTGTTAACCCCCGAATCCAACGTACAGTTTGGCGAAGGCGGTGCTGGCCTTTTTTCCGACGGTAAGCTCTACAGCCAAATCAAAGACCCGAAGTTTTACGGGCGCAAAGTCATGGCCGAGTTTGTAAAACACGGCGCCCCCGAAGAAATCATGTATGTAAGCAAGCCGCATATAGGCACCTTCCGTTTAACCGGCGTGGTGTCCAGTATGCGCGAGGAAATCAACCGCCTGGGTGGCGAGGTGCGCTTTGAGCAAAAAGTGGTAGATCTGCTCATCGAAAACGGCCGCGTCCAGGGCGTGGTGCTGGCCAATGGCGATACCCTGCGCAGCCGTTATGTAGTGCTCGCGCTTGGCCACAGTTCGCGCGACACCTTCCGCATGCTGCATAAACGCGGCGTCTATGTTGAAGCCAAACCCTTTGCCGTGGGCTTTCGTATTGAACACCCGCAATCGCAAATCGACCAGGCTCGTCTGGGTAAGTTCGCCGGCCACCCGCAGCTGGGCGCTGCCGACTACAAACTGGTTTATCACGCGCAAAATGGTCGCGCGGTTTACAGCTTTTGTATGTGCCCTGGCGGAACCGTTGTGGCCGCCACTTCAGAGCCCGAGCGCGTAGTGACCAACGGCATGAGCCAGTACTCACGCAACGAGCGCAATGCCAATGCCGGTATAGTCGTGGGCATTAATCCTGAGCAGGACTTCCCTGGCGGTCCCGTAGCTGGTGTTGAGTGTCAGGAGCAGCTGGAATCCCGGGCCTATATCCTGGGCGGCAGCGACTATTGCGCGCCCGGCCAGCTGGTGGGCGACTTTATTCGCGGCAAAACCTCGACAGAATTCGGTGAAGTGGAACCCTCCTACAAACCCGGGGTAAAACTCGGCGACCTGGCACCTTCTCTGCCGGATTATGTGATTGAAGCCATTCGCGAAGCCCTGCCCGAATTCGGCAAGCAAATTCGCGGTTTTGATCGGGAGGATGCCATCCTCACCGGTATAGAAACTCGCACCTCCTCACCTGTGCGTATCAAACGTGAAGACGATAGTTTGCAGAGCCTGAACACCCGCGGCCTCTTCCCCGCCGGAGAAGGCGCTGGCTATGCAGGCGGCATTCTCTCCGCCGGTGTCGACGGGATTAAAGTCTCCGAAGCTCTAGCCAAAGCCATGCTGGCTGATCTGGCCGAGGCCAACTAAACGCCATGAAAATCGACGATATTAAAAAGCTGCAACAAAAAAAATACCGCGAGCAATTTGGCTGCTTTTTGGTTGAAGGGGAGCATTTGGTGTTGGAGCTGGAAAAGGCCGCTGGCATCAATCCAGCACTTCAATCCAGCCAGCTGCTCGTTACCGAAAAATATGCCGGTTGGCAAAGCCCATTTAAAACCAGCGTCATTTCCGACAAGCAGATGGCGGCTATTAGCGACACCAAAACACCTCAGGGGATTATTGCGGTAGCGCCCTTCTTGCAAGCTAAACACGTCAAAGAGACCGAGCGCGCGGTTTATTTGTACGAGATTCAGGACCCAGGCAATCTCGGTACTATTTTGCGCAGCCTCGCCTGGTTTGGTAATTTCCGCTGCCTGCTCAGCCCCAACTCGGTTGACCCTTACAACCCCAAAGTGGTGCGCGCGAGCATGGGCGCGATTTTTCATGTGCCTATGGAGTTGGATGTACCGATGGAGACTTTGCCCGAGCGCTATTCGCGTATTGCCGCCCTGGATATGGATGGCAAAAAATTGAGCAGTGATGAGTTTACACAACAGGATTGCTATCTGTTTGGCAATGAAGCCAGAGGTGTGCCGCGTGAAATTTTGCAGGCCTGGCAACCTGCAACTTTTACCATCCCTGGCTCTGGCGCCATTGAATCGCTCAATCTGGCAACAGCGGTAAATATTTGCTGTTACGAGCTTTCAAGATAGATCTAACACTGGGCCTCAAAGTGCCCTTGCTCCACCAGGACGGTGCGAATTTTTTCTGCCGTCGCCTTGAGCACATCACCCTCTGCGCTTTTGGCAAAAGCAAAACTCAAGTCATCCATAGAGTCCATAGGCACCAGGTGGATATGCGTGTGAGGCACTTCCAAGCCGGCAATCATCAAACCGACACGGGTCGCCGGGTAAGCCACTTTTAAGCCATTGGCGACCTTGTGACTCACTTGCATCAGGTGAGCGGCAAGCTCCAAAGGAACATCACTCCACTGGTCAATTTCTTCACGCGGCACGACCAGCACATGGCCCTGGCGAATAGGTTGAATGGTTAAAAAGGCCACCGCTAAATCATCCTTCCAGACAAAGTTACCGGGGATTTTGCCTTCCATAATCAGGGTGAATACGCTTGCCATAACAATTCCTCTACTAATAAACGGCGATTTGCCTTTTTAATAATTCACGCGCGAGTATTTCATCAATTTGATGAATATTTTCATCGCGAAATTCGATAAAGTCGACTTTGTGCTTTTGATACAAAGCGTGCTTTTCCAAGTCATTACTAATTACGGCGGCGCGATTTTGCTCGCGAGCCAGCTCATCGCCCCAGCACTCAATACACAGCTGTGCCTGGGGAATAAAATAATCCGCCACCAGCTGATCCTGCGCCCAGTGCAATGTGTAGTTGCGTGCGTGAACTATACGCGCCAGATACAGCCAATTGTCTATTCGCCTTTGCACCGGGTTGTTCACCCTATGGCCATTAAGCGCTGGTCTGTCCCCTGGGGCCTCACCACGCAACTGCTGCAGAGCTTCCAATAAGTAGGGGTCATCCTGAATCACTTCCGGCCAAGTCACATAAGGGATACCCGACTGCTCGGCAAACTGCTGATGCCCACCCAGGTGCTTACCCTTTTCGGTTACCAGCCAGCCGCGAATATGGTGGTTGATCAGACCTTTCTCTGCCAATAGCAGATTCACCAGACGTGCCGGCAGATCCCATTTATGGCCCAGGTTGGTGGCGGTGAGCGGCGCCTCTGGCAGAAGCTTTAACAGCGGGTGCTGCTGCACCGACTCTGGCCAGGCGATGTATTCACCGTATTTGGGGTGATTGATATAGGTGCCACCTTCAAAGCGGCCTTTTTCGGTTAGGCGCCAATGGTCGTCGACCTTGATAATCCAGCCACCCTGGGCGAGCAGGACAAACAGCTCCTTGGTTTCCTTGCCCATGAGTTTGGATAAGGCTGTGGTAGACAGATGCTTTTCGGACATGAAGCCTTCTTATTGATTCGCGGTGCTTATGTAGATTCCCTAGTCTAACTCGCAACTGACTATAATGCCGCTCATTGTAATTGATTGGACCAACCGCTATGACCATTTGGGTCGATGCCGATGCCTGCCCCAAGGTGGCAAAAGAAATCCTCTTCCGTGCAGCGCACCAGCGCCAGATCCCCCTGATACTGGTCGCCAACCAGTATATTGCTGTGCCCGCCTCGCCCTTTATTAAAAGTTTGCAAGTCAGCGCGGGCTTTGATGAGGCCGACAACTATATAGTTGAGCAGCTAGTGGCTGGCGATCTGGTGATTACCAGCGATATTCCCCTGGCTGCTGATGCTATCGCCAAGGGCGCCAAGGTCATTAGCTCCCGCGGCCAGGTGCACACCAAGGACACCATAGGCGCGCGGTTGAATATGCGCGATTTTATGGAGACCATGCGCTCCAGCGGCGTGCAAATGCAGGATGGCCCAGCCTCCTATTCACAACAGGACAAGCAGGCATTTGCCAATGCGCTGGATAAATATATCCAGAGCACTAAATAAATCTGGCTTATAACTCTTCATAACCCTATAATTCGCGCACTTTCAGTGACCCCTTCCTCAAGACGAAACTCTTTATTCGGGGTAATGCTGAACAGACAGGACGTCTGCGGGCTACCCATTTATCCTTCTGCAGGTAAATTTTTCGTCTGGTTCTCCAGAATGCCCAAGAGTGTGTAATCGTTTAGCGGTCGGATGCCGTGGATTACAGATGTTCTGCTAGGCTTAGTTGTGCCTTTGCAGTTCAAGTGGGATTTTGTTGATTAATCGCCCTCATATTGCTTTTGTGCCCTGGCTCCCAAGCTAATTTCACGCGCAATTGAACGTTTGTATGCAGTTCATACGCCCAGCGATTCGATCATCGCCCCTTTTTATGGTGCTTGCTTTGCCACGGCCGGTTTGTCCGCGCCCTGAAGCTGGCACATCACAAAACCAATAAAAACCATCCAGTCGGCAATCCGTTGTTCGCAAGCTTTGGCTTTGCGCTCCTGGCCTGTCGTCTTTAGGTTTTTACTTTTTAGGACACACAGGTTTATACATGTCTGAACCCATTTTATTTACTGACCTCGAACTCTCTGCTCCCGTACTTAAAGCCATTCAGTCCGTAGGTTACGAAGTCCCCTCGCCCATCCAGGCAGCTGCCATTCCCGTGCTGCTGGCCGGTGGCGATATTCTCGGTATGGCGCAAACCGGTACGGGTAAAACCGCTGCCTTTGCCCTGCCACTGCTCTCCAAATTGGATCTGAGCCAAAACGACCCGCAAATCCTGGTGTTGGCACCAACCCGCGAGCTGGCTATCCAGGTAGCTGAAGCCTTCCAAAAATACGCATCCGAATTGCCCGGCTTCCACGTACTGCCCATTTACGGCGGCCAGGACATGACCAGCCAGCTGCGTCAACTCAAGCGCGGCGTTCACGTCGTTGTGGGCACCCCAGGCCGCGTTATGGATCACCTGCGTCGCGGCAGCTTGAACCTGAACAACCTCAAGAGCCTGGTGCTCGACGAAGCCGACGAAATGCTGCGCATGGGCTTTATCGATGACGTGGAGTGGATTCTGGAGCACACCCCGGCAACTCGCCAGACCGCACTTTTCTCCGCCACTATGCCACGCGAAATTCGCAAGGTATGTGACAACTACCTGCGCGATGCCAAAGAGATCAAAATCGCCAGCACCCAGTCCACCGGCGACAACATTGAGCAGGTTTACTGGATGGTCAGCGGCACCAACAAACTGGATGCCCTCACCCGTATTCTGGAAGTTGAACCTTTCGAAGGCATGATTATTTTCGTGCGCACTAAAACCGCGACCGTTGAGCTGGCTGAAAAGCTGGAAGCCCGTGGCTATTCTGCCGCTGCATTGAACGGCGACATGAATCAACAATTGCGCGAGCGCGCCATTGATCGCTTGAAAACCGGCAAACTCGATATAGTTATCGCTACAGACGTAGCCGCACGCGGTATCGACGTAGAGCGTGTAAGCCACGTAGTTAACTACGACATTCCTTACGATAGCGAAGCCTATGTACACCGTATTGGTCGTACCGGCCGCGCCGGTCGCAGCGGTAAGGCGATTCTGTTTGTGGCCCCACGCGAAAAACGCTTGCTTTACACCATCGAAAAGGCAACCAAAAAGCCCATTACCCTGATGGAATTGCCCAGCGGCGCCACTGTAACCAAGCACCGTATTGATCAATTCACGTCACAAATCAGTGAAGCCCTGAAAGAAACTGATCTCAGCTTCTTTAACGACCTGCTGGCCGAATTCAGCCATGCCAATGATGTTTCCCCAGAGGAAATCGCATCAGCCCTGGCTTACCTGCTGCAAAAAGATCGCCCACTGCAAGTGAAATTCACTGACGTGAAACCTGAGCGCACTGAGCGTCGCGAGCGCGATGATCGCGGTGGCCGCAATGAGCGCGGCGATCGAGGCGACAGAGGTGATCGCGGCGGCCGTGAAGATCGTCCACGCCGTGAGCGCAACGACGAGAACATGGAGCGCTACCGCATTGAAGTGGGTCGCAACCACGACGCGCGCCCAGGTGATATCGTTGGCGCCATCGCCAACGAAGCTGGCATCGAAAGTCGCTTTATCGGTCACATCAAACTGTTTGATGAGTTCTCCACCGTAGACCTGCCAGCGGGCATGCCTAAAGAAGTGCTCGCCCACCTGAAGAAAGTGCGCGTGCGCAACCGCAACCTGGAAATCACCTTGGATCAAGGCGGCCCAAGCCCTTATCGCGGTAAAGACGATTCGCGTGGCAGAGACGACTCACGTGGTGGTAGAGACGATTTCCGCAGCCGCGATCGCGGTAACTTTAACGATCGAGGCTTTAATGATCGCGGCAACGACCGTGGCGGTTTCCGCGATGGCGATAAGCCGCGCTTTAAAGATCGCGACAGCAACCACGGCGGCCGCGACAAGCCACGCTTTAGCAAAGACGGCGGCGGTCGCGATGGCGGTAAAGGCGGTTACAAACCTAAAAAGTTTGACTAAGCCAACAGTACCTGGCGCGATTTGACCGTCGCGCCACAAAATAAAAAGCCCCGCAAATGCGGGGCTTTTTATTGAGCTGAATTTACTTTCTTGCGAAATTACTCATCAAACATCTGAATCCAGTAACCACACTTAACGGCTTCAGCCATTGCCTTATCAGCGGCGATTACACGGGGATCCGCCAGCAGGCTGCTGGGCACCAGTTTACGTTTTTCGATTTCAATCTCTTTAAAGCCGGCGCGCATCAAAAAGAGTTTGCACAGGTGCTCGGCACCGAACAAATCAACAAAGTTGATATACACAATGAAAGGTACCAGCTGGCCCTCTTTTACATCGTCTATATCTTTTTTGGCGCGGCCATTGGCGGAAAATATATACATAGTTTTAGCTCCAAATTAAACCGTCATCACCACGCGCAGGGAATCCAGGCGCACTTTAGCTTGGCTGAGGAAGTGCAGGCTGGCGGCCAGGCGCTCCTGCAAATAGTTGATTTCGCTCTGGCGCACATTGGGGTTTACTTCCGCCAGGGCTTTAAGGCGATCTATCTCTGCACCCAGCTCGGCGGTTACTGCCGCTTTCGCGGAATCAATCACCGAACTTTGATTGGCCTGGGAGATAGTCTCGGCTTTTTGTAGCATCTCGGTCAACACCGGGCGCGCATGGCGCACCAACTCCTGGGCATTGTTGCGCGGCACTTTTTGCACCAGCTTGGACAGCTGGCCCACATTGAGTACGCCGGCCAGATCCTTACCCTTGTCATCCAGCAGTATGCGCATCACCGATTGCGGAATAAAGCGGAACAATTGCAATTCGGCGGGCGCTGGGCAGTGCAGTACAAACAGGGCTTCAAGCAACAAATTGCCTGGCTTTAACGGCGGTAACTTAAGCGTGCAAAACGCGGTATTGCCAAACTCGCTTAGCGCAATCAAATCCTGCGCACCGCGCACCAGCGGGTGCTCCCAGGTGAGAAACTGCATGTCCTCGCGCGACAGCGCCTGACTGCGTTTGTAGGTAATGGTCAAACCAGACTCGGGCAAGCCGGGGAACTGCTCAATTCGCATATGATCACTGGGGTGCAGCACCAGACTGTGCTCCGAGTGCTTGTCGCTATCCACACCAAAGCAGTCGAACACCGAATCCATATACTGCGCCAGCGCCGGGCTTTCGTCGTTATCGGCCAGGGCCGAAACCAGCGCCTGGGCTTTAAGTGGTTTGCAGGAGTTCAACTCCAGTAAACGATCGCGCCCCTGCTGCAATTGCAGCACCAGCTGTTGTGCATAGGCCTGAGTTTCCGCCAGAAGCGCAGCAAATTCTGCTGGCACATCGGCAGTTAAGCTGGGCAATAAACGCTCGCTAAAGCGGGCAAAAACAGCTTGGCCAATAGCACAGGTTTTTTCAAAGGCATTGAGGCCCTGTTGATACCAATCCAGCAACTTGTGTTGCGCGGTATTTTCATAAAAAGGAACGTGAATATTGACTGTGCCTGTCTGGCCAATACGATCCAGACGACCGATACGCTGCTCCAGCAAATCCGGGTTCATCGGCAGGTCAAACAGCACCAGGTCCTGGGCAAATTGAAAATTGCGCCCTTCGCTGCCAATTTCTGAACAGAGCAGTACCTGGGCACCCTCTTCCAGATCGGCAAAATAGGCAGCGGCGCGATCGCGCTCAATCAGGCTCATATGCTCGTGGAACACACTGGTCAGCGCGCCTTTGCGCAAGCGCAAAAACTCTTCCAGTGATTGCGCGGTATCGGCGTTGGCGCAGATTACCAGCACTTTTTTGCGGCGGTTTTGCTTAAGCCAGTCGGCCAGCCAAGTCACCCGCGCATCCTGCAGCCACCAATCGCTATCTGTGCGTTTTTGCCAGAATTTTTCGCTGCAAATTTGTTGCGCCAAAGGCTGGGCAAAATAATCCGCTACATCTTCAGCCGCCAGGGGCAGCGAATAAGTGTGCAGTTGGCGCTCGGGAAAACCACTGACCGAATTGCGCGTGTTGCGGAACAGCACGCGGCCAGTGCCGTGACGATCCAATAGATAATTGATGGCGGTATCTATAGCCGCCACCAGGGATTCTGCCTCAACCTGCTTTTGCAGTTGCGCCAGGCTCGCCGCTGGCAGGTATTGCGCCATTTGTGCTGCCAATTCAGGCGGGAACACTTCTGCGCCTTCTTCACCCAGGCGAATCAGCGCTTGCACCAGTTCGTTTAACGGTTTGTAGGCCTGTTGCTCGCCTTTAAATTTTTCCAGGTCGTAATAGCGATCCGGATCCAGCAGGCGCAAACGAGCGAAGTGACTTTCCAAACCAAGCTGTTCAGGCGTAGCCGTTAACAGCAGCAAGCCTTTGGCTACCTGTGCCAGAGCCTCAATCGCGGCATAGGCGGCACTTACTTTATGCTCACTCCATTGCAAATGGTGCGCCTCGTCCACCAGCAGCATATCCCAGCCTGCAGCAACGGCCTGTTTAAGGCGGACCGGGTTTTTAGTGAGAAAATCCAGCGAGCAGAGCACCAGCTGGGCGGTTTCAAAGGGGTTATCACTGGTAGCCTCTCGCGCCTGCTCTTCGACAAAGTCGTCTTCAAAGTCAACCGAGAGTTCTTCACTGTCAAGGCCCACCAGCGCATTGCAGCGCGCCTCATCAAGCAGGGTGAAGGCCAGGTTAAAGCGGCGCAGCATTTCCACCAGCCACTGGTGTTGCAGACTGGCAGGTACTACCACCAGGGCGCGATTAACGCGACCACTCATCAGTTGCTGATGCAGGATAAGCCCCGCTTCGATGGTTTTACCCAGGCCCACTTCATCGGCGAGGAGAACGCGCGGCGCATGGCGATTGGCCACTTCACTGGCGATATACAGCTGGTGCGGTAACAGCTGCACGCGGGGGCCAGCCAAACCAAACAGCTTGGACTGCTGGTGACGGTGCTGGTAGCTCAAGGTTTGGTAGCGCAGATAAAAGTGCTCGTGGCGATCAATCTGACCGGCAAACAGGCGCTCTTTGGGGGTACTGAACTGGACAAAGCTGTCCAATTCAAATTCCGGGATAGAGACTTCTTCATCGTCCTTAGTCAGGCCGACATACATCAGGCAGCCCGCCTGCTCAACTATCCCGGTGATCTTGATACGGGTGCCGTCCTGATGGCGAACCTTTTCACCCACTTCGTATTTAACCCGGCTGACCGGCGCATTATCTATGGCATAGGTACGGCGTTCGCCGCTGGCCGGAAAACTCAGGGTTAAGCGGCGGTTGGCCACATCCAACACTATGCCCAAGCCCAAATCCGCTTCTGCTTCACTGATCCAACGTTGACCTATTACAAACTGCGCCTTACTCACCGGGTACCTACTTAGTATTTCATCTGGTTCATTAATAAACGGCTGCGCATGATACTGTTTTAGCGCCTCAATTCCAAAAAAATCGGCTGCCTTTAGCGCCCGTTTTCTATAGAATTTCCGCCTT
>CBIMZH010000008.1:0-15234 GCA_966248255.1 uncultured Cellvibrio sp. | reverse complement strand
GCGGGCCAATACCTTCGATCACGCCAGAGTACATGGGCGAGCGGTCCAGGTTGTTGCGGATCACCTCATGGGTTTTTTCATTGGTGTGGGTGATGTAGCAGCAAATCTGGCGCGGTTGCATGGCGCGGTTGCCACGCACAGACATCACCGGGCGCGGCTCATCGCCCCACTGCTTTTCCAACACTTCAAAGTTGACCGTGCGCGCGTCGATGCGCGGTGGGGTTCCGGTTTTCAGGCGATCGACGCGCAGTGGCAGTTCGCGCAGGCGCTTGGCCAGGGCGATAGACGGCGGATCGCCAGCGCGACCGCCGGAATAGTTTTGCAGGCCTATGTGGATTAGGCCGCCAAGGAAGGTACCGGCAGTAAGCACTACCTGATTGGCCATAAATTTAAGGCCCATCTGGGTAACTACACCGCGCACTTGATCGTTTTCCACAATCAAGTCATCTGCCGCCTGCTGGAAGATCCACAGATTGGGTTGGTTTTCCAGGGTTTCACGAATCGCCGCTTTGTACAGGATACGGTCCGCCTGGGCGCGGGTCGCGCGCACTGCTGGGCCTTTGCGCGCATTCAAAATACGAAACTGTATGCCACCTTTGTCGGTGGCCAGGGCCATGGCACCGCCCAGGGCGTCAATTTCCTTCACCAGATGGCTTTTGCCTATACCGCCAATAGCCGGGTTACAGGACATCTGGCCCAGGGTTTCTATGTTGTGGCTGAGCAAGAGGGTTTTACAGCCCATGCGCGCCGCGGCCAGACAGGCCTCGGTCCCGGCATGGCCACCGCCAATCACTATCACATCAAAACGATCGGGGAAAATCATTGCTTACACCTTGCAGCAGGGCTGCGTTAATCGATTCTGGCACCAGCTAGTCCCGGGCGAAGCCCGGGACGCGGCAAAAAAGGGCAGCATTATAGAGTGAGTCTTGTATTTGCACAAAACTTGTACAGGGTTTAATCAGTACATTTTTTCCACAAAAGTTGTTGGCGTTACAACAAAGAAAAATATTTTTTAAATAAAGAAATATATATGTTGAATAGGAAAGGATTGATATTGTTATTCTATATAGAGCGGCATTTTTCTGTGGATAAGTAAAAAAAAGTTAATTAAGTCAATAGGATATAGGAAGTATAAGGCTAGGGAAAAGGCCTAAGTAAGCTCGGAGTAAACTGCTTCAAAGCTGGTTATAAACAGGGGACTTATACATGATTTGGCAAAATCACGACTTATCCCCAAAAGCATCGCCAGTTTTTTAGACGTCAATACACAGAAATACCCACACCTGATTAGCTTTAAATCTAAAAGCCGTTTAAAAACAGATAATTAGCAAGGTTTTTTAATAATTTCTGTGGATAACCTGTGCAACCATGTGGAAAAACTTGCAAATAAGTCGGTACAAAGGTTTCTGTTACTGGATGGTTTGCTGTTTTCGCCTTGTAATTTGTTCCAATTCAGCCGGGGATAGAAATTTTGGCTGAATAGGTCGATCTGGTTGATATCCAGGCAAAAAACGGACGAGTTATAGCCTGAGCCTGATTGGGCCGACTAAAAATATTTTTTTGAATTTGGTGGGTAAAGGCGGGGCTATATAAAAGAAGCAGGATTAGCCAGGCACCAGTGCCTGGCTTTTTACCTATTCAGCGGGCTATTTGCCGATACAGAAGGAACTGAAGATACGCCCCAGCAGGTCGTCAGGGGTAAAGTCGCCGGTGATTTCGCCCAGGGCGTTTTGCGCGTGGCGCAGGTCTTCGGCGAGGAGTTCACCGGCGGCGTAGCCATGCAGCTGGGCTATACCCGCATCCAGATAAGCCTGAGCGCGCTCCAGTGCATCCAGATGGCGGCGGCGTGCGGTAAAGCCGCCTTCGCCGCTGGCGCTAAAACCCATAATGTCTTTCAGGTGTTGCTTAAGTGCATCCACCCCGGCACCTGTGGCTGCGCTTATGCCCAGTACCTGGTGGCTGTCGGTTTGAGTGAGACCGGCGGTCTCACCGGAGAGGTCGATTTTGTTGCGCACCAGGGTGACTTTGTCCGGGTGCTGCAACTGGGCCATAAACTCTGGCCATATCTGTTGCGGGTCCAGACTTGTGTGAGCGCGGCTGTCTACTAACAGCAGAATACGATCCGCTTGCTGGATCTCCTGCCAGGCGCGCTGGATCCCGATTTGCTCCACTTCATCCGGGCTGTCGCGCAAGCCGGCGGTATCAATAATATGCAATGGCATGCCATCCAGGTGGATATGCTCGCGCAATACATCCCGGGTGGTGCCTTCAATGCTGGTGACAATGGCCGACTCGCGGCCGCTTAAAGCATTGAGCAAGCTGGATTTGCCGGCGTTGGGGCGACCGGCAATCACTACGCGCATGCCATCGCGCACCAATGCGCCCTGGCGCGCTTCTTTAAAGACTTGCTGCAAGCGGCTGTAAATCTGGTTGAGGTCTGTAGCTACCTTGCCATCGCTTAAAAAGTCGATTTCCTCTTCGGGGAAGTCGATGCTGGCTTCAACGTAAATGCGCAGGTGAATCAGCGCTTCGACCAATTCCTGAATTCTTAACGAGAAGGCGCCCTGCAACGAGTGAAGGGCATTTTTCGCCGCCTGCTCGTTAGTGGCGTCAATCAGGTCGGCTATGGCTTCTGCCTGGGCCAGATCTAGTTTGTCATTGAGGAAGGCGCGCTCGGAAAACTCACCCGGCCGCGCCAGGCGCACACCGAGACGGGTAATTTCACGCAGCAGTAAATCGAGAATAACCGGGCCGCCGTGACCCTGGAGTTCGAGTACGTCTTCGCCGGTAAAGGAATGGGGATTGGGGAAAAACAGTGCCAGGCCCTGATCCAGAACTTGATTGTCCTGGCTGTAAAAATCGCAGAAGTGGGCATAGCGGGGTTGCAGCGGGGTTTTTACGATTTGCTCCGCCACCAGCCGGGCCTTGGGCCCGGAGACGCGGATAATACCTACACCACCGCGGCCGGTCGCGGTGGCTATGGCGGCGATGGTGTCTGTATTGGGGTTCATCAAGCTTTGCTGTCAGCACCCTCGATTTGTTTGGTAATCACGTACTGCTGCAGGATCGACAGACTGTTGTTGGTTACCCAGTAAAGTACCAAACCGGCGGGGAACCAGAGGAACATAAAGGTAAACAGCAGCGGCAGCATCTGCATGACGCGCGCTTGCATAGGGTCGGTGGGCTGGGGGTTGAGCTTTTGCATTGCCCACATAGTGGCGCCGTAAATAATCGGCAGCACAAAGTAGGGGTCTTTAATCGACAGGTCGATAATCCAGCCAAAGAAGGGCGCGTGACGCAGCTCAACCGATTCTGCCAATACCCAGTAAAGGGCGAGGAAAACTGGCATTTGAATCAGCAGCGGTAAGCAGCCACCAAAGGGGTTTACCTGCTCGGTTTTGTACAGCTTCATCATCTCTTGCGAGAACTTCTGGCGGTCTTCGCCGTGACGCTCTTTCAGCTCTGCCATTTTTGGCTGGAGTTTGCGCATCTTGGCCATGGACTTGTAACTGGCGGCAGACAGGGGGAAGAAAATCGCTTTTACCAGCAGGGTCAGGCCGATAATCGCCAGGCCCCAGTTGCCTACTAAACCGTGGATAAACTTCATTACCGCAAACAGGGGTTTAGCCACCCACCAGAGCCAACCGTAATCTACGGTCAAATCCAGGTGTGGGGATATAGCTTCCAGACTGGCGGTGTCCTTGGGGCCGGCGTAGAAGCTGGCATCCAATTTACCCTGGGTGCCCGGCGCTACACTCACTGCCGGGGAAACAAAGCTGAAGAAGTACATATCCTGACCCGCTTGCTTGCGCATGCGGTAGGTGTTCTTGGCTTTGGCATCGGGAATCCAGGCGCTAATAAAGTAGTGCTGCACCATGGCCAGCCAGCCACCTTCTTTTTCGGTGGTGAAGTCTTTTTCTTCGACTTCTTTAAAGGTGACTTTTTTGTAGTTGGTGTCGTTAGTGGTAATAGCCGCGCCCAGGTAGGGGTTCATTTGCATGCGGCTGACTTTAACGAAGTTCTGGCTGTCGCGTTTGATCTGACCATAGAGCTGGCCACTCCAGGCTTCGCTGGATTGGTTGTCTATTTGATACTCCAGGCCAATCAGGTAAGAGTCGCGGCTAAAGTGAAAGCGTTTGGTAATTTTGGTGCCATTGTCCTGTACCAGCTGCAGGTCGACATTGAGCTCATTGGTGCCCTCCTGCAATTGGTAGCTGGTTTGTGCCGCGCTAAATACCGGGCGACCCTGGTTATCTGTACCATTGCTGCCGATCAGCCCACTCTGGGCGACATAGGTGTGACCATCGCGGTTATCCAGCAGTACAAAAGGCTGCTCGGGGGTATTCAGCTCGGAATAGTGTTGCGGCAGCGCCACTCGAACTATGTCACCACCCTTGAGGTCGATGGTCACCTGCAACTTGTCGGTTTTCACCTCGATCAACTGGTCTGTGGCAACCGCTGATACCTGATTGGTCTGAGGGGCGTCAGTGGCAACCGCTGCGGGTACATCGGCATTGCTGGTTGCAGGAATTTCACTGGGAAGCTGCGAACTGGCAACGGGAGCCGCCACTGTCGCGTGTTGTTCTTCAAACTGATGCCAGCGGATAACCAGCATGAGAAGCACAGCCAACATGGCCGCAATCAAAAGGTTTTTTTGCCAATCCATCTTATTAATTGCCATTAGTAGGTGAATGTGAGTTTGAGTGACAGGAGCACTTGGGTTCTGGCACAGGATCCAACCCGCCCTTATGCCAGGGCGAGCATTTTATAAGGCGTTTTAGTGTCAAATAAACACCTATCGCAAAGCCGTGCTTGATTAAAGCCTCTTCTGCATAGCGGGAGCAGCTCGGGTAAAAGCGACATTGATTGCCCACCCAGGGGCTGAGCAGGTATCTGTAGCCGTGAATCAATTTGATCCCCAGCCATACCAGTGCACTATTTACCTGTTTAACTGCCTTGATCAGCATCTTTAGCCTGTGCCTCTTGTGCAGCCTTAGCCTGGCGCGCTTTTTTGAATATGCGCAGACACTGCTGTTGCAGTTGCTGGCGAAATTCGGCGTTGGATAAATCGGCCAAGCCTTTGCGCGACAACACAATAACATCCAAACCGGCAAAAGCTTGCTGCTGCAGGCGAAATTCTTCGCGCACCAGGCGTTTTATACGGTTTCGTTGCACAGCCAGAGATAAGTGCTTTTTAGCGACAACCAGACCAAGTCGGCCTTGAGAGAGTTGGTTAAAGCGGGAGAGGATCAGGAAATGCTGATGGGAAGCGCGGAAGGGGGCGTCATCAAAGACGGTTTGGAAATCACCGGAGCAAAGCAGGCGCAAAGATTTGCCAAAGGCTTGCTTCACTCCGGAGACACCAAGAGCGCATTAAACGCGAGTCAGCTGCTTACGGCCTTTGGCGCGACGACGAGCCAGAACCAGACGGCCGTTTTTGGTAGCCATACGAGCACGGAAGCCGTGGTTGCGAACGCGCTTGATGTTGCTGGGTTGGAATGTTCTTTTCATGACACTAACCTGTTGTAAAAAATGGTGATCAAAGCTGATCCGAGTGGCTTGCCGAACCCTGCAGGGGCTTTCGCCAAACCGGTAACCGTAAAAAGACGCGGGATTTTAAAGAAAGGACTGCAAATTAGCAAATTGTTTTGTGCAAATTATCAACAAAACCCGGCTATTTCTCTCGCTGGCTAGCTATACCCGGTTTTCACCAGTTAACCCAAAAGATATCAACAGGTTTATCCACAGGTTGCATGTTTTTGTGTTGAAATATGTGTCAGAGTCAGCTTGGCTGTCTATTTATAAGTCTATGAATTGCTTGAGCAAAGATTTTTTAGGGCAAAATTTTTTAGCGTTTCTTGTGGATAACTCCTGGTTGGCAGAGTAGACTAGCTCCTCTTGTCCCGGGCGGCCATTTGCGGCTGTCCAAGCTCCCTGGTAGTTAGGTTTTTGGGCTAATTTCTGCTCAAGGCATTTTATTCGCTTGCAAAACGCGCCAGGCCTTGGTTTGCCTCTTGTGGATTGCTTTTGGGCAGCGAAGGACAACAAATTTATAACAACTAGGTGTATCCGAGTTTTTCAGGAGTTGGTTTTGCCTCAATCTATTTGGAAATTATGTGCCGCTAGCCTCCAGGATGAATTGCCCTCGCAGCAGTTCAACACCTGGATCAGGCCTTTGCAAATTGATGAAGCTGCCGGCCCCAATGAGTTGCGCCTGTTGGCCCCCAATCGTTTTATATGCGATTGGGTTTCAGAAAAGTTTTTGCATCGAATTCGCGAACTGGTTGGTCAGTTTAACCCCGGTCAATGGCAGGTGGGTGTGGGGGTTATTCCACGCGATCAATCTGTTGGCTTTGCCCAGGCGCAGCGCCCGGCGGCCAATGTTGCACCCAGTCCGCGTCCGTCAGGGCTGATTATGCCGCGCGAGCCCAAAATAGTGACTCGCAGCAGCAACCTGGTCGAACCCGCTGTTGCCACCAGTTTTAGTTCTGATTATTCCCATACCGCTAAAGCCCCTCAGGCCGCCAGTCAGTACTCTGAGGCGGAGGTTATTGAGCTGGTTAAAGAAGAACCGCTAAAGGAGCCTGCGGAGTCAGCTGGCCGGATTCTTCAGGATGCAGATATAGAAGGTGGTCTCAAGCACAGTAACTATTTGAATAGCGCCTGTACTTTTGCCAGTTTTGTTGAAGGTAAATCCAACCAACTGGGTTTGGCGGCGGCGCGTCAGGTTGCCGAAAATCCCGGTGGTGCTTACAACCCTCTATTTATCTATGGCGGTGTTGGCCTGGGTAAGACGCACTTGATGCAAGCGGTGGGTAACGCCATGGTGGCCAAAAACCCCAACGCCAAGGTTGTCTATTTACACTCAGAGCGCTTTGTTGCCGATATGGTTAAGGCGCTGCAGTTGAATGCGATTAACGATTTCAAACGCTACTACCGCTCTATGGATGCTCTGTTAATTGACGACATCCAGTTTTTTGCCGGTAAAGAGCGCTCTCAGGAAGAGTTCTTCCACACGTTTAACTCGCTGCTTGAAGGCGGCCGTCAGATTATCCTCACTTGTGATAGATTTCCTAAAGAAATCAATGGCTTAGAAGAGCGCCTCAAGTCCCGATTCGGCTGGGGCCTGACAGTGGCGGTAGAGCCACCAGAGCTGGAAACCCGGGTGGCGATTTTGATGAAAAAGGCTGAGCAAGCGGCGGTAGACCTGCCTCATGAAGCGGCGTTTTTTATTGCCCAGCGTATTCGCGCCAATGTTCGCGATCTGGAAGGTGCCCTTAAGCGGGTTATCGCCAGTGCCAATTTTACCGGCCGCGCTATAGATGTGGAGTTGGTGCGCGAAGCACTAAAAGATTTGCTCGCTCTCCAGGATAAGCAGGTGGGTATAGATAATATCCAGCGGGTGGTTAGCGAGTACTACAAAATTAAAATGAACGACATGATCTCCAAGCGTCGCAGTCGTTCTGTGGCTCGCCCACGCCAGGTAGCTATGGCCCTGGCTAAAGAATTAACCAATCACAGTTTGCCGGAAATTGGCGAGGCTTTTGGCGGTCGCGATCACACTACCGTACTCCACGCCTGTCGCAAAATTAAGGAACTGCAAGAGGAGTCCTCAGATATTCGCGAGGATATGAAAAACTTGCTGCGTTCTTTAACAACTTGATTTATAAACTCCCTTTGGTTGTATGTTTTGAAATAACGGCTTGGTAATGCCAAGTTATAATCCTGGACGATAACTGCTAAGAGACCATCACATGAAATTTGCCGTATCCCGTGAAGCCTTGCTCAAGCCTTTGCAATTGGTTGCCGGTGTTGTTGAGCGTCGTCAAACCCTGCCGGTATTGTCCAATGTGCTTATAGTGCTGAATGACGATCAGTTGTCGCTTACTGGTACGGATCTGGAAGTAGAAATCGTTGGCCGTTTGCAACTGGAGCAAGCCGGTCAGTCAGGCGAGATTACTGTCCCCGCTAAAAAGCTGGTTGATATCTGCAAATCCTTACCTGATGGTTCAAAAATCGAATTTGTGTTGGAAGAGGGGCGAATCCTGGTTAAATCAGGCCGCAGCCGCTTTACCCTGTCTACTCTGCCTGCTGCAGATTTCCCCAATGTTGAAGACGCACCTGGCAATTTGCGCTTCAGCTGTGCTCAGCATGAAGTTAAGCGTTTGATAGAGCGCACAGCCTTTGCCATGGCGCAGCAGGATGTTCGCTACTATTTAAACGGTATGCTCTGGGAAGTTCGTCAGGACCAATTGCGCGTAGTTGCTACCGACGGCCACCGTATGGCTATGTGTACCCGCGCTATTGCGGTAAGTGCAGAGGCCGTTACCCAGGCAATCCTGCCGCGCAAAGGTGTATTGGAACTCTCTCGTTTACTGGATGATTCCAATGCTCAGGTGGAAGTGGTGCTTAGCGGTAATCATATTCGTGTCACTTCAGCTGATTACACCTTCACCTCCAAACTGGTAGACGGTAAATTCCCCGAGTACGAGCGCGTTTTACCGCGCGGCGGCAACAAGGTGGTTATAGGTTCTCGCCTTGAACTTAAACAAGCCTTTGCCCGCACTGCAATCTTGTCCAACGAAAAGTACCGCGGTGTACGCCTGTTGCTTAGCTCTGGTCAGCTGACCATTATGGCTAATAACCCGGAGCAGGAAGAGGCAGAAGAGACAGTCACCGTGGATTACATGGGCGAACCCCTGGAAGTTGGGTTTAACGTAAGTTATCTGCAGGATGTGGCCAATGTGATCAGCAATGACAATATTAAGATTACCTTGTCCGATGCCAACTCCAGTGCCCTTTTAGAGGAGCCGGAGAACAGCGACTCTCTTTACGTGGTAATGCCAATGCGTCTCTAGGGCGCATTGCACCTTGGTTAAGTCCTTCTTTTTCAGGTCTTTATGGCCCTCTCCCGTCTGCTAATTCAGCAGTTTCGCAATATTCAGGCTATAGATTTCGCCCCAGCTACTGGGGTGAATCTTATTTATGGTCAGAATGGCTCAGGTAAAACCAGTATTCTCGAAGCTATTAATATGTTGGCTTTGGGCAGATCCTTTCGCAGCCATAAACATAAAACGCTTATTAATCACCAGGCAGACAAATTTACTATCTTCGCCAAGTTGGCCTTGGAAGATGGTGCTGAGGTTCCTCTGGGCATACAAAGGTGGCAGAACGGTGATTTGCAGCTTAGGGCCAATAGTCAGGCTATAGAGTCTGTTGCAGAGCTTGCTCAGTTCCTTCCGGTTCAGGTGATAAACGCAGAAACTTTTCAGTTATTGGATGGCAGCCCTAAGGAGAGAAGGCAATTTATCGACTGGTTAGTGTTTCACGTGGAACATTCTTTCTTTGGAATTTGGAAGGCGGCTCAGCGCTGCCTTAAACACCGCAATAGTCTGCTGCGCCGTGATAGAATAGATCCTTTTGAATTAAGCACTTGGGATCAAGAGCTGGTACATCTCAGTGAGCAGTTGGACGCTTTGCGCAGCCGGGTTATGGCGCTGTTTGTAGATCGCTTTCAGCTATTTGCTCAGGAGTATCTGGCTTTAGATGGGTTGACTCTTAGCTATTATCGCGGTTGGGGTCAGGATAGGGACTACGCTCAGGCCTTACTTGAATCGCGCGATAGGGATCAGCGCATAGGTTCAACCCAGTTAGGTCCCCATAGAGCCGATTTAAAAATTCAGCTGGAAGGTCGCAATGCCGCTGAGGTCTTGTCCCGCGGTCAGCAAAAGTTACTGGTTTGCGCGTTAAAGATCGCTCAGGGCCTGGTTTACAGCGAAGTCAGTGGTCGTAAGACCTTGTATCTCGTCGACGACCTACCTGCCGAGTTGGATAAAGCCCACAGGCAAATGCTGGTTGACTGGCTCTATCGTATGCAGACTCAGGTGTTTATTACCGGTGTCGAAGCGGAAGTACTTAAAGATCCCTGGGGGGATAAGCCCGAGCTAGAGCTAAAAATGTTTCACGTGGAACATGGGCAGTTGCTTGGTTCCTAATATACGAGAACGAATTAACGGCTATTGCTGCATCAGACAACAGCAATAATTGAATAAGGTGGAGACAAATATGTCAGAAGAGAACAATTACGATAGTTCGAGTATTAAAGTTCTCAAAGGGTTGGATGCAGTACGCAAGCGCCCAGGGATGTACATTGGTGACACTGATGATGGATCTGGTCTTCACCACATGGTGTTCGAAATTGTCGATAACTCTATCGACGAAGCCCTGGCTGGCCACTGTAGTGAAATTAAAGTAGTCATTCACCCGGACGAAACTGTCTCTGTATCTGACAATGGCCGTGGTATTCCTACCGATATGCACGAAGAGGGCGTATCAGCTGCCGAAGTTATCATGACCGTACTCCATGCTGGCGGTAAGTTTGATGACAATACCTATAAGGTATCTGGCGGTTTACACGGCGTGGGCGTATCTGTGGTTAACGCCCTGTCGGAGCAGCTTAAGCTGACTATTCGTCGCGCGGGCAAGATCCACGAGCAAATTTACCGTCATGGTGTACCCGACGAAGCCTTAAAAATCGTTGGCGATTCCAGCACAACGGGTACTGAAATTCACTTTAAGCCCTCGGCTGCCACCTTTACCAATATCGAATTCCAGTACGATATTCTGGCCAAGCGCCTGCGTGAGCTGTCGTTCCTTAACTCTGGTGTGCGCATCGTGCTTAAGGATGAGCGCAGTGGTAAGGAAGAGGTTTACCAATACGAAGGCGGCCTCAAGGCGTTTGTTGATCATCTCAACAAGAACAAAACCACTGTAAACAAGATGGTGCACTTTGTTGCCAGCAGCCGTGAAGACGGTATTGGTGTGGAAGTGGCGTTGCAGTGGAACGATTCCTTCCAGGAAAACCTTTTCTGCTACACCAACAATATTCCGCAGCGCGATGGTGGTACACACCTGGCTGGCTTCCGCGCCGCTTTAACCCGTTTGCTGAACACCTACATTGAAAAAGAAGGCATTAGTAAAAACGCCAAGGTTGCTACCACCGGTGATGATGCCCGTGAAGGTCTGACGGCGATTATCTCGGTAAAAGTGCCAGATCCTAAATTCTCCAGCCAAACCAAAGACAAGCTGGTTTCTTCCGAAGTGAAAACTGCGGTTGAGCAGGAGATGGCCGAGCACTTTGCCAACTACCTGTTGGAAAACCCTGCCGATGCGAAAGCGGTTGTAGGCAAGATGATCGACGCTGCCCGCGCCCGTGAAGCAGCCCGTAAAGCCCGTGAAATGACTCGCCGTAAAGGTGCTTTGGATATCGCTGGCCTGCCAGGCAAGCTGGCTGACTGCCAGGAAAAAGACCCGGCGCTGTCTGAACTCTACCTGGTGGAGGGTGATTCTGCGGGTGGTTCAGCCAAACAGGGCCGCGCGCGTAAGACCCAGGCAATTCTGCCGCTTAAGGGTAAGATCCTTAACGTTGAAAAAGCCCGCTTTGACAAAATGCTGTCCAGTGCTGAAGTTGGCACTCTGATTACCGCGCTGGGCTGTGGAATTGGTAAAGAAGATTACAACCCGGAAAAGCTGCGCTACCACAGCATTATTATCATGACCGACGCCGACGTCGATGGATCGCACATTCGCACCCTGCTGCTGACTTTCTTCTTCCGCCAAATGCGCGAACTGATTGAGCGCGGCCACATCTATATTGCCCAGCCCCCGCTGTACAAAATTGCCAAGGGTAAGCAGGAGCAATACCTGAAAGATGAAAATGCCATGACTGAGTTTTTAACTCAGGCGGCACTGGAAGGCTCCAGCCTGCATGTCAATGTAGATGCCCCTGGCATTACCGGTGAAGGCCTGGAAAAGCTGGTGCAGCAATACCGCAAGGTAATGGCCACCATCGACCGCCTGTCGCGCTTGTATCCGGCAGAAGTTATGGAGAAGATGATTTACTTGCCAGCCCTGCGCGCCGAGCACCTGGCCGATCAAGGTCATATCCAGCAGTGGTGTGATCAACTGAACGCCCGCTTTAGCCTGGATACCCGCGCCGGCAGCGACAAGTATCTGGTAACCGTGAAAGAAGATACCGAGCGTCATCTGTATCTGCCGCAAATTGAAATCATCTCTCACGGTATTTCTGCTGAGTATCCTTTCAGCCACGACTTCTTTGCCTCAGGCGAGTACGGACAAATTGTCAGCCTGGGTGAGAACATTGCCAATCTGCTGGAAGAGGGCGCCTTTATTCAGCGCGGTGAACGCAAACAGCCAATCACCAGCTTTGCTGAAGGCTTGGAATGGCTGATGAAAGAGTCGCGTAAAGGCTACAACATCCAGCGCTATAAAGGTTTGGGTGAGATGAACCCTGAGCAGTTGTGGGAAACCACCATGAACCCTGAAACTCGCCGCATGCTGCGCGTGACAATTCAGGATGCCATTGCTGCTGATCAGATTTTCACCACCTTGATGGGCGATCAGGTTGAGCCGCGTCGCGATTTTATCGAGACTAACGCTTTGGCCGTGGCCAACCTGGATATTTAATAAATCATATAAATATTAAAAATAGGCTCAACTGAGCCTATTTTTTTGACCAAAAATCGGCCCATACCAAAGTTAGGTAAATATCGAAAGAGAATAAAAAATCCGTATATATTTAGATCGAATTTTAAACTCTGAACTATACTGCGGGTTCCGTAAATTAAAAAACGTTCAACTGAGCTATAGGAAATGAAAGACAAGAAAACGACCAAAGTACTTTTAAGCCAATTGGAGGATGTACTGGAAGAGCGCGAAGGGACAGATCGCCGTCAGCTACAAGCAGATTTACCCGAAGGCGTTGAGGAGTGCCGACGCAAGGGTGACAGGCGCGCAGATGCGGAAATCGCCTAGCGTTGCTGCTGCTAACTAATGCAATAAAAAAAGGGGCTAATGCCCCTTTTTCTTTTTGCGAAATGGCCATCCCTGGGGATTAAACTCCTAGGCGATTAATGCAAATAGGTACCTGTGCTGCCAATTTTTCCGGCGCCGTTTAGCACATAGATCCCTGCAGAGTAGGCGGCAACGCTAAAACTGATACTGCCGTTAGTCACAGTGATACTGTTGCCGGTTACTGCATCTTTATAGGTGCCGTTGGCAACGCCGCTGACTGTCATTGACTGGGCGCTGCCACTGGCTAGGCCCACCACTGCGTAACTGCCCTGGCTGGACAGGTCACGGACGAAACTCATCCCCGAACCCCATTCGTTAACCTGCGACATAGGTGCTTTTTGCAGCGCTGGTACGGCGGCGCGAATTTGATTCAAGCGTTTTATGTGCTGGTAGAGGGCATTACTGGATGTCGCTGGGTTATCCAACACTGGGCCAAAATAGGCGCGGCCGGTTTGATCCAGGGTATCGCTATTGCCGGAGATATCCTGCGGCAGGCCGCCCTGGAATTCGACTTCCTCGCCGTAATAGAGAGTGGGAATACCGCGAATAGTCCACAGCAGGTTGTAAGCCATAGCGGCATTGGCTGGGTCGCCGCCATAGCGGTATTTAAAGTCGTTATCCGGGCCTACGTCGTGGTTCTGGAAGAAGGTCACCAGTTTGGTGGCGTCACCATAAACCCAGTCCATAGCCAGGACGCCACCAATACCGCCAAAGCTGCCACGGGTCAGGTTGTCGCGGAAGGTTGAGAAAAGCGAGAAGTCGAGTACCGAGAAACCTGAGTCACCACCGCCGTTGGGATTAGCCGGGTCGCTGGTGGTGCGGGTGTACCACCAGGGGCGAATAACCGCACTGGCATTGTCGTTGGCAATTTCGGAGCCCCAGCCTGTGCCTTTCACCAGATCCTCACCAAAGACAAACAAACCTGGCTTATAGGCCTTCCAGTTGTTTACGTAGGACAGCAACTCATTGCGCTCCACGTGTTTGACCGTGTCCAGGCGAATTGCATCTACGCCCATATCCAGGTATTTGTGCATGGCGCCGTTAATATAATCCTTCACATTCTGGTTGCCCGTAGCCAGGTCGATACAGTCGCCGGCCATGTGTTTGTTTTGCAGGGCAGTGGGGTTCTCCCAGTCACCACCGGACATAAATCCGTCCAGGTGATACCAATTGGGGTCCAGCGTCTGGGCGTCTATGCCAAAGAAGCGATTGGCGTCATAGCCTGCCTTGGGCACACTGGTACCGGTTTTTGGATCTACCAAAGGTACCAGGCCTTCGGCATCGGATGAGTGACGCTCGCGGAACCAGGCGGGGGCCAGTGGGTTGTCATTGTCATCGCGGAAGGTGCTTTTGTAATCGCCCAGGTTGCCCAGATAAGGGCCATTGACGATTTGCCCCTGGGTACCGCCGGTGGGCACATAGTATTTAATTGGCAGGTGATCGATCCAAACCGCGTTGCGCAGGCCGTACTGGCTGGTGTGGTTAATCACAACGTCTTGAATCACCTTAAGGCCCTTGGCGTGAGCGGCGTTAATAAAGTCCTGATAGGTACCACCTTCGGATTCGAGGCGAGGATCAACTGTATAGAAGTCGTAGGCGTGATAGCCGTGATAATCCAGACCGGAGCGGTTTTCTACTGGCGGTGTAACCCAGATAGCGGTAAAGCCCAGATCCTTGATGTAATCCAGCTTTTCAATCAAGCCTTTAAAGTCGCCGCGCCACTGAGGGTCGCCTTCCTTGTAGCGATCGCGGTTGTAATAGTTATTGCTGGTATCGCCATCGTAAAAGCGTGCAGTCAGCAAAAAGTAGATGGTCTCATTGCGGAAATCACCATTGCTCAGGGTAGAGCTTGCACTACTGCTCACGGATGAAACGGAACTCGAAGCCTGGCTGCTAGCACTGCTGCTGGAGGTCAGATTTGTAAGTGTGATGGCGTGACTGCTGGCATCAAAGCAAATTTTAAAAGTGGAATCCGCCGCTACTGTGTAATCGGCACTGGGATAGCTTTCGGTCCAGTTGGCGTAGTGGTCAATTTTAAAACGCGGGCTGGTACTCGCCGCGCCAAAAGTCTGTTGGGTACAGTAAAGGCTGGCCTCTAATGTCATAGCAGTAGAACCCCAGCTATTGGGTGTACCGCGGAAATACCAGGCATCGCTGCTGCTAACACTGGAGCTGCTGGAACTGACAGCCGAGGAACTGCTGGACGTGACACTGCTACTTAGGCTGCTACTTGAAGTGCTGCTGGCTGATACAGAGGTAAGTGTATAAGCCAGTGTCTGGTCGTTAACCTTTACCAGATAACTACCTACCAAACTGGTGTAAATATCGCTGCCATTCTGCTCCAACACGCCATCGCTATTG